>JBOGBZ010000014.1:0-18609 GCA_051656485.1 Cellulosilyticaceae bacterium | reverse complement strand
GAGGCAATCATCCAGTAAAATGGCAAAAGCGTTGCTATGGCCACAAAAGTAAGAAAAAGATATTTTAAGCCGATTTTAACGTCTAATTTATTTTCCATCGTCTGCCTCCTTTTTAGTAATGTACTTTGTTACGAGCAAGGGCTCTTTGAACAAAGGTTACTGTTAAGATAATGATAAGTAATACAACCGCTGCTGCAAAAGCAAGTGGGAAGTCTTGGTCCCCGTAGAAACGGTCGATAATGTACATAACTACAGTCGATACACGACCATTAAGTGTCTTACCGTTAAATAAGACGAATACTTCTGTATATACCTTGAATGCAGCAATTAAGCTGATAATGTACGTATAAACAATAATTGGTGATACCATTGGTACCGTAATTTTTCTAAAGATTGTAGATGTCGTTGCTTGATCGATTTTTGCTGCTTGGTAGTATTGAGGGTTAATCGAAGCAATACCTGTTGTAAGAATCAGTGTATTGAACGCTAAACTCTTCCATACTGCAAAAATCATTAAAGCTGGCATCGCCCACTTTGGATCTGTGAGCCAGTAGATAGGATCAATGCCTATAAAGCCTAATAAGTAGTTGATCATTCCGTATTGACTGTTGAATAACCATGACCATACTACCCCAATCGCTACAAGTGACGTAACGTATGGTAGGAAGTAGATACTTTGGAAGAAGCCTTTTACTTTTTCATTTTTTATATTTGCTAAGGTATTAGCAAGTACAAGTGAAATACCTACTGATAAAATTGGTACGATAGCTGCATAAATCACAGTATTCCATACAGAGTTAAGAAAACGTCCATCTTGGAATAAGTATTGATAGGAACCAAATCCAAATACATAGCCTGAAGCTTTAGTCTCATCAAAGCTTCCGATGATTGCATTCACAATTGGATAAAATACAAAGATACCAAGTACAATAAGCGCTGGCAATAAATACAAGTATCCTTTTGTATTTCTATAAAGGTTATTCGTCTTATTATTACCTTGTGTATTTTTTGACTCTTTTTTGTTTAGCATTTTGTAATGAACTCCTCTGTTTCAGTATCAAATACATAAGCTTTACCTTGTTTTGGTCTTACTTTAAGTTTAGAGCCTTCTGCAACTGTAAACTCTTTGTCTACAAGCATCTTGTATGTTTCGTTGTTGTATTCTAGTGTAAGTAATCTTTCACGTCCTAATACTTCAACTGTTTGTACAGTTGTCTCGAAACCTTCTTCATTTGGCTCGATATCTTCTGCTCTAAAACCTAAACAGATAGATTTTTGGTTTGTTGGTAGGCCTTCAAATGCACAATGTTCGATGTAAGCTTTACCTTCTTGTACAGGTAATTCTATAAAGTTCATTGCTGGGCTACCGATGAATGATGCTACGAATTTGTTGCATGGATTCATATAAATTTCTGTTGGTGTAGAAATCTGCTGAATTGTACCATCTTTCATAAGGATGATTTGATCTGAAATACTCATTGCTTCTTCTTGATCATGTGTAACGAATACTGCTGTAACGCCTGTTTCTTGCTGAATGCGACGAATCTCTTGGCGTGTCTCAACACGAAGCTTCGTATCAAGGTTTGATAATGGCTCGTCAAGAAGTAAAATTTCTGGTTTTTTTGCTAATGCACGTGCAATAGCTACACGTTGTTGCTGACCACCTGAAAGTTGACCTGGTTTACGGTCAAGTAAGCCATCGATTTTTACAATTTTCGCAACTTCAACCACGCGCTTTTCAGCTTCAGCTTTGTCCCATTTTAAGTTCTTAAGTGGGAACATAAGATTGTCTCTTACTGTCATGTGTGGATAAAGCGCATAGTTTTGGAATACAAGTCCAATACCTAGCTTTTCTGGTTCAAGACCTGTTACATCTCTTTCACCAAAGAATACTTTACCACCTGTTGGTTTGTGGATACCTGAAATTGTGAAAAGAGTTGTGGATTTACCACACCCTGATGGGCCTAATAAAGATATTAGTTTACCCTTTGGAATTTGAATAGTCACGTCATTAATAGCAGTAAAATCACCAAATCTTACTACTAAGTTTTCTAATCGGATTCCCATGCTTGTACACCTCATTTTTTGTTTTTTTATGTCTTTCATTCTTGTAACTATGTTCACATAATTATACCTATCATACACTTTTTATATATTAATGGAAGTAAGTTGTAAAGTCAATGTTTCATTTACGCACCATTAACATATTTATATCGACAAAGTTTTCATATACTTTAGTGATTGTACTTTATTTTTTTTGTTTTTTATAGGTATTTTTTGTTTTAGATTGTCTATCTTCTATTTTTCTTCCTAATTTACTTTTTTATTCTTACTCTAGTGATAATCCCTATTGTTTTTAGAAGTTTTATGCCAATTTATCCCATACAAAAGATCCAGTATTTCCCTCACAAAAATACTGGATCTTCTTTTCACCTTATTGATTTGTATTTATTTCTTCTTGTTCGTGACTTATAGGCAGTGCTACTTTTACTTTAAACAAGTCACCATCAACTTCGATGGCAAGTCGCCCTTTTTGCATACCTACAAGGCTATTGGCAATGGCTAGCCCAAGGCCTGAACCTTCTGTACTTCTGGCTTCATCACCACGTACAAAGCGTTCTGTTAGGAAGCTTTCTTTACCTGCTAATTGCTCTCTTGAGATATTTTTGATGGTTACGATACCCCACTCATCTTCTTTTGTGAGATCCATATACACCCGTGTATGGCTCATGGCATACTTGGCTACGTTAGACAGTAGATTTTCTACTACGCGCCACATATGTCTGCCATCTGCTGCTACATATACTTCTTCTTCACACTGCATCACGATATTTAAGCCATTCATCTCCAGACGGTCTGTATATTCACCTACCGCTTGCTGTACGAATTGACCAAGCTCTAGTGTCTCTACATTAACTGCGATATTGCCAGTAGCAGCTTTAGATGCTTCTACTAGATCTTGGATGAGTATCTTTAGACGCTCCCCTCGTTCAGAGATGATCTCGATATACTCTCTCGCTGCTTCACTTTCGATGTCTTCAGCTTTTAAGAGGTCAATATAGCTGATAATCGATGTAAGAGGTGTCTTTAGATCATGCGATACATTGGTGATAAGTTCTGTCTTCATCTTCTCACTACGTAACGCTTTATCTACTGAGTTTGATAAGCCATCACCGATGTTGTTGATTGTACGTGTCATCTCCTTCATAGCTGGCATTGTATGAGAGAGAGAAATCTTATACTCTAAATTACCACCTTCGATACGCTTTGCACCTTGTGCTAACACTCGGAAATCATTAGCTATTTTGAAAAGTGCTATAAGTGTCATCCCATTAAATACAAATGCACCTAATGTAGCTAGTATAAATAAGAAGCCACTTCCCCAAAATACCATGACTGCCAATGCCCCATTAACACCTATAAACCCAATAAATCCTAGTGCAATACCTAGTGGGAGTGTCTTTGTGTCTAGCATATTTTCCTTGCACAAGTACCACACCTTCCCAAGTAATGTATTTCTCCAAAAGCTTTTATTTTTCAAGTGTCTTACGATACTTAAACATACTGCTAGTAGGATCAACCCACCGCCTATAGTAAGTATACGAATCGTATAGTTGTAAAACTGCATCTGACTGGTCCACATATCTAGTGTCCCACTAAAAAGTCTATCCAAACTTATGCTTACACCGGCAGCAGTTAAAAAGATCACTACCATACTACCTATACCTTGTATTTCAAAAGGTATATTGTCTATTGCCATCATCTGAACGCCTTCTTTGCCTGCTTTTCTACCTGCTACTGCCGTTAGATAGATAACCATAAGAAGTGCTACGCCTATATACAGCCATATCTGTTCTAACGCATTGTTATACTCATACTGCACTGTATTAAAGATGGCATCAGCATTTGCATAGGCATCCTTCACTGTAATGGTTTCTACTGGTGCCACATAAATCTCATAAGGCTTACCTGTCGGTTTAATGAGCTTGCTTTCTTCATAGTAGGCTGATGACCATAAATAGCCATCATAGTTATAGCTAGGTGAACTGAATTTTGTCTCATCTCCTACCAAGTAACCTGGCATATGCTTTATTTGCTCAATATACGTATTTCTCTTGCTATCATCGTAATTTTTAATATTGGTCACGACTTTATTTTCTAACACATCTATCGCTAGATATTGAAGATTCATAGGCTTTTCTACAAGCTCTCTTTGAAGTTGTGCAAAGTGAATCTTTCTATCTCTTATGACTTCATTACGAATACGTACTTCTAATTTTTGTATCTCTTGTTTATAGTCTTCTTCACTTAAACCTTTATTTGCAATGTTACGATACTCCGTCGCATAGTTGGGCTCATAAAGTGCCACATCTACTTGCTCTGGATCAAAGATAGCGTCATCTGCATAACGGACGATCCAATCTCTTACATAACTTGCTGTAGGCACCAGATGCGCCCATAAGAAGTCTGACGTTTCTTCATAACTATTCTCATAAGCACCATACTCAATTCCGCGTACGATACTTATACCATCTACAAGTCCTCCTAATACGGCTACACATAGCACCACTATAGCAAGAAACTTTGTAACTGTACTGTAACTAAATTTTTTGAACCATGTACCCACTGCCCCACACCACCTTTATATATTTTGGCTCTTTCGGATTAATCTCTATCTTCTCACGTAGTCTACGAATGTGTACCGCCACTGTATTTTCTGGCTGGTACGCTTCTTCTTGCCAGACATTCTCATAGATTTGGTGAATGGATAAGACGAGATTCATGTTTTGCATAAGATATTCCAAAATCTTATACTCTGTTGGAGTGAGCCTTACGGTTTGACCATCTACTGTCACTAGTTGCTTCCCTGTATCGATGCAAAGTCCACCTGTTATCAAGACCTTGTCCTTCGCTACCATGCTGCCTAAGACCGTATAGCGTCTCAGCTGGGATTTAACTCTAGCAATCAGTTCCAGTGTATTAAAAGGTTTGGTGATATAGTCATCTGCCCCGAAGCTAAGCCCTGCTATTTTATCAGTATCTTCACTTTTGGCAGATAAAATAATAATCGGTATATTGTGCTCCTGACGAATACGCAGTGTGGTAGATAAGCCATCAAGTCCCGGCATCATCACATCCATCAAAATCAGATGCACCTCCTGCTTTTGTATCATTTCTAAAGCCTCTATACCATTGTAACATTTAAGGATATTGTAACCTTCCTTTGCTAAATGAAGGGCTATACCATTTACAATTGTTACGTCATCATCACATACTAAAATATTATACATATTCTCACCCCTTTCTCATAATCACTTCTTAGTATACACCTTTCGGCTCACTTCTCATAATACGAGTTTAACCAAAAAATCTTACAGGTTGTGGTATTCATTTCTTAAGATACCGTAAGAAAGTGCTCGGTGAGTGCAAGCCTACGGGCAGGGAGTACACCTCTTCAGTTGCGTGTCCGTCTTTTAAGAGCTACTAAGCTCAGTTCATTCGTAACGTCGCGAACTCGCTAGCGCTCGGGCACACTCCTAAAACCACTCTCTCACTTTCACTAAGTAGCTCTAAAAAAGACTTCCAATGCAACTTCCGATGTGTACTCCCTGCCCTTTCCGGGTTGCACTAGCAGCTCGCTGGGGGCTCTTTAGCGTTTCTTGTGGGTAATGAGCTAGCATGGGGACTATACCTCTTTTGTGTTTAAGGCTCAAAGGGGTGTGCATACTTGTAAGAAAACATTGGAGGTATTTCGTTACAAGTTCTTGGTGGATTTTCTGTAATGGTTTTAGCGCTACTGTTTGACCATCGGGAGTTTAGCGCGTTATGAAAGAAAATGCACTTAGAACTTTAGAAATGCCGACTGCTTTTCTGGAAAGTATACACACCCCACCTGGCCTATCACCCTATTGCCCCATTGCCTTCCGCCCTACTTTTCGGGCTAGTACAAATATCATCAAGGCTATATTTTTAGTTCTCTATATTATAGTTTTGAATCCATACGGACAAGTTTTCTACAATAGGTTGTAGATCTTGCCCCATAGGGCTTAATCTGTATTCTACCTTTGGCGGGACTTGTTGATACTCTGTGCGTATGACTAGGCCATCTTGCTCTAATTCTTTGAGTTGGTTGGCTAGCATTTTATGAGTTATGGGATATAATATTTTCTTCAACTCTCCGTATCTTAATACGCCGTGGAAAGCCAATACAAAAATAATACGTAGTTTCCATTTGCCCCCTATCATGTTTACCACTGTTTCAAATCTTTCATACCCCATTGCTTTGACGATACAATTCTCTTCCTTCATCCCATACTCTCCTTTTAGATAGTAACTCACAAAAAAGTGCGTAATTTTATATTTTTATATCTTTAATTATAATAAAACAATCAAACATATAAAAGTTTTTTATTAGGAGGTATTACAATGCTACATATCGTTATCATCAATGGGAGCCCTCGCCTAAAAGGGAGTACTGCTCGTATGCTTCATCATCTTCAGTCTTATTTAGAAAAAAAGGAAGATGTTTCTACTACTTATTTTGATCTAGAGACTTTATCCATCGCCACTTGTAAAGGTTGTTGCCAGTGTTTCAAGACAGGGGTATGTTTTATGAATGATGATGCTGAAAAGCTTTCCTCTCTTGTAGCTACTGCTGATGGCGTCATCCTCGGCTCTCCTACTTATGCAAGTAATGTATCTGGGCAACTAAAGACCTTTATCGACCGTGGCCATCTCATTATCGAACAGCTGCTTCGAGGCAAGTATGCATTAGGTATTATCACCAGCGAGAATTATGGTGCTCGAAGTGCATCTACTATCCTACGCAATGTCTTTCGTTATTCTGGTGCCTATACGACAGGTATGCTCACTTTTAGATTACCTTTTTCAAAAACGCCTAACCTCAATGCCTCTACAACCAACCATCTAGAAAAACATGCTGAAAAGTTGTATCGTTCTGCTAAGTTCAAGCGTTGCTACCCTATTCAAAAGTGGATACATACTCTTATCTTTCATCTCGGCATCAAACCTTTCGTCCTTCGCAAAGGTGATGTGTATGCAGGAGTGCTCCACCATTGGGGTACGCGCTGAGTTCAAGTCTACGGTCCTGGAGTCACACCTCTTCAGTTGCGTGTCCGTCTTTTAAGAGCTACTAAGCTCAGTTCATTCGTAACGTCGCGAACTCACTGTCGCTCGGACACACTCCTAAAACCACTCTCTCACTTTCACTAAGTAGCTCTAAAAAAGACTTCCAATGCAACCTCCGATGTGTACTCCCTGCCCTTTCCGATTTACACTAGCCGCTCGCTTGAAGTTCTATTTTTCTCACTTTGCCTATGCGCTAACATGGGGACTTCACCACTCTTTGTGCTTAAGGCCCAAAGGGGTGGGACACTCTTGTAGCAAAGCATTGGAGGCATTTCGTAAAAACTTCTTAGTTGATTTTCTGAAATGTACTTAGCCTTATTGTTTGAGAAAAAGTGACTTTCTTTTTCGAGTTTAAGGCGTTATGTAAGAAAATCGGCTTAGAAGTTTAGAAATGGCGACTGCCTTTGCGGAAAGAGTTTCCCACCCTATCTGGCCTCAACCAAAAGGGAGCACCTAACCCCATGATAGGCTAGGCACTCCCTCTCTATTTCTTAGTAATCAAACTCCTCATAATCATCATCATCTTCATCCACAAAACGGAAGTCGATGGTACGTGTCATACGGTCAGTCTTAATCACTCTTACTTTTACTGTATTCCCAAGCTGATAGATTTTCTTAGAGTGTTCTCCAATCCATCTATGCGCTGGCTCATCATAGATGTAGTAGTCATCATCCATCTCATTGACATGGACAAGGCCTTCTACTGTATTTGGTAATTCCACATAGACACCCCAAGATGTGGTGCCTGTAATGGTACCTTCGAATTCTTCACCCATGAACTGTTCCATATACTGAACTTTTTTGAGTTTGATTGTCTCACGCTCTGCTTCTTCCGCACGTCTTTCACGAAGTGAGGACTTCATCGCTACATCTGGCATATGATTCGCTAATGTGGCTTCTTTCTTACCATGAAGTTTACCATGTAAGTTGTACTTGATGATACGGTGTATCTGAAGGTCAGGGTAACGACGTATTGGTGAAGTAAAGTGGCTGTAATACTTAGCTGCTAGACCGAAGTGACCGTTGCACTCTGCTGTATAGCGTGCTTGCTTCATGGAACGAAGAAGAAGGTGGCTAAGGATATTTTCCTCTGGCTTATCCTTGATTTCCTCTAAAGCTTTTTGCATATCTTTTGGATGGGTCTTGGTACCAAACTTCACGTTGTATCCGAAGCCTGTCATAAACTCTGTAAGTGCCATGATCTTCTCTGGATCGGGGTCTTCATGTGAACGGTAAAGGAATGGCTTCTCTTGCCAGAAGTAATCTTCTGCTACTGTCTCATTACATACAAGCATGAATTCTTCAATGATACGTGTGGCTACATTGCGGTCATATGGTTTGATTTCTAGAGGATTGCCCTCTCTATCAAGGATAATCTTTGTCTCTTCGAAGTCAAAGTCGATAGCACCACGCTTCTTACGCTTCTTACGTAGTATATCTGCTAGACGCTCCATCTCTTTAAACATTGAGATAAAGTCTGCATAACGTGTCTTAAGACTTCCATCCTCGTCTTCATCTAGAAGAATCTTCTTCACATTGGTATAAGTCATACGCTCATCAATCTTAATGACTGTCTCATGAATCTCATGAGATTGCACATGACCATTTTTATCGATATCCATAATGCAGCTAAGAGCGAGACGGTCTACCCCTGCATTAAGGGAACAAATACCATTACTTAATTTGTGTGGTAACATCGGAATCACACGGTCTACAAGGTAAATACTCGTACCTCGCTCTAGTGCCTCGATATCTAATGGTGAACGCTCTGTTACATAATGGGTAACGTCCGCGATGTGTACGCCAAGGCGGTACATACCATTGTCTAACTTCTCGATAGAGATGGCATCATCTAAGTCTTTAGCATCTTCGCCATCGATGGTTACCATCTGCACGTGACGAAGATCAAGACGACCTTTCTTATCTTTGTCTGGCACTTCTTGTGGTACAGTTTCCACTTGTTCCATGACTTCTGTTGGGAACTCCATTGGCAAGTCGTATTGATAAATAATCGAAAGAATATCTACTCCTGGGTCATTCATATGTCCTAAGATACTTACGACTTTTCCTTCTGGATTACGTTTTTCTTCTGCCCAGTCGATGATTTCTACCAGTACTTTATGCCCTGTAACTGCACCTTTGTTAAACTTCTTAGGAATAAAGATGTCTCTTGCGTATTTGTTTTCATCTGGTACGACGAATCCGAAGTTTTGACTTTGCTCGTAAGTCCCTACGATACATTGTGGACCACGTGCGATGATTTTGATGACTTCAGCTTCTGCACGCTTTTCTCCTACAGCGGGCTTGGTGATACGGCACATAACTGTATCCTTATGAAGTGCTCCATTGACACCTACTGCTGGGATAAAGACATCCTTCGCTTCCCCTTCTACCACTAAGAACCCAAAACCTTTTTGATGCCCTACGAAAGTTCCTGTAAGGAAATTAAGCTGCTTAGGCTCGATAAACTTGCCTCGTTTGTTACGGATGAGCTTACCTTCACTAATGAGTTCACCTATAAGTTCTTCAAACATAGGTCTGTCTTCTGTAGGCACTTGTAAAAGCATGATAAGTTCTTTGATTTTCATCGGTTTATAATTGGGGTCTGTAAGAAGACCTAGTATCTTCTTTTTACGCTCTTCTTTTAGTTCATTGTTTTCTATATCACGATATGACACGGCGTCACCTCTTTCTACTATTTTCAATATTTGACCATTATCTAGTTATTTATACGTCTATGGTATATTTTATGTGTTTTTGTCATTTAAATACACTGTCCAAACTATTAAACGTCTAATTAATTTTAAATATATATGCATATTTAATTTAACTTGCAAAAAGGTAGGGTGTGCCCCTACCTTTTTTTTGTTGTTTTATCTTCTATCATGTTATCATACTGACTTTTCTTTAGCAAGGTTTATCCTTATCTACCTATAAGTCCTTGCTCTTTACCAATTTCTTCATAAGTTTAAGTTGTGTATCCTGAGAAGCTGCTATATTTTTCGCAATCTCTATAAGCTCTTGATTTTTAGTATACTTAAGAATATTTTTAGCCATTGCTATAGCACCTTCATGATGTGGAATCATTTGTAGTAAGAAATCTCTATCCACATTACCAGTAGGCTCCACACTTGCCATCTGCTTTACCATCTTGTCATAGATTTGCTTGTATGCCTCTATATAAGTCTTATCATCTTCCACACCATCTGTAGTCTTCTCCAATTCAGCCATAAGTGCTGTCATTTTCTTAATGCCTAGATCTTGCTCTATGATGATATTTTTTGCAATCTGCTTTACTTCCTCATTGCTACCATACTTTAATTCTGCTTCTGACATCCCTACAGCAGCCTCATGGTGTGGAATCATCTCTCCTAAGAAATCTAATGTCGCATTACCTGTCACAGGTGCAGCACTCATCTTCTCTTGCATTGTCTTAAAGACATTCTCGAAGTCTTTCATATACATAGTTTCTGGTGTCTCAGTCTCTGTCACTGATGGGTTACAACAAGTCTTACACTTCGCCTCCACTTGTATTGGATGAACTGCTATACTTGTTACCATTAAAGCCGTCGCAACTATCATTGCTATGCTTTTAAATTTTTTCATTGTGTACATCCTTTCCTACTACTTATTTTTTCATTGTTAGAATGTACCACTCTTGATTTTTTATTCACTAAAAAGCACCCTATGTAGTTCATCCTACATGGGGTGCTTCCCTTATTATATGAACATTAATGCTAATGCTAATATAATAAATAATGCTGCTGTAATTTTTGTCCATCTTTCAAACTTACCTTCTAAGGTATGTTTCTTATTTTTTGCCCAATAGCTATCTTGTTGTGTAGCAAATGCTGAGCCAAGTCCAGCTGATTTGCCTTCTTGCATAAGTACGATAACGATAATAGCAATCGCTGCTAATACGTATACTCCTGCAACAACCATTTGTAAAACTTCCATGGTTTTGCCTCCTTAAAAATGCATATTTACACTCTTTTCATCATACCATAGCTCGTTGTCTTTTGCAAGATGGGGGATTTTCATTAGGCTGCTGGTTGTTGTAAGCTCATTAGGAATGCATTGACTGCCATAACCATATCCATCGCTTCTTTTTCTGTCACTTCACTCTTTGGATGGATGCACCCTTTTTCATCTAATGAAATGATACCTGATCCTACGAATCTACTTACTGTATCTCGTGCTTCTTCTGAAATCTCAGCTTGATCTGTAATCTGAGTTGTCGTATCTACAACGAGTAACTGGCTAGCCCCTTGTGCTGCTAGTATTTTATCTAGTACCATCATCACTTCTTCTTTTGTCACCATCTCTTCTGCTGTCCCACTCATAAGCCCTTGTTGTACTGCCATTCCAAAGGTATCTGGGCCTATATAAAGTGTCGCTAATTGTTCTTTCGTCAAATAAACGACTTCTTGATTCGTAGCTTCTTCCTCTATGGTGACCACTTCTTGATATAAATCTCCATACTGTGTGAGTGTCTCTAGACTTGCAGCACTTCCCCATGAGCCGACTTGCATCAATGTATCCAAAGCATCTGCAAGTGCCTTAAAGTCGCTTACTTTAGCAGACTTGATTTGTTGGAGTAGTTCTAAACGCTTTTCCATACCTCTACCTTGTAAATAATTAAAGGCTTCATTGATAGCACCGTTTAATTCACCTTGTGGTGCTGAGTATTCACCAAATGACTTCATAATATAACGGTCTAACGTTTCTTGTGTGAGGTCATAGTCTCTCATAAACTTGCTAACGCCCTTATACACTTCTTTTGTCTTATCAATATGTGGATCTCTATAAGATGCCATCAATATATCATCTTGTGTCATCTGAATAATCGTATCATACGCATTATTTTGGTATCTGATTTGTGGTGTTAAGTAGTTATCGCCTATCACATTCATGAGTGGGATATACTTACCATTAAATGCTAGCCCTAAGTCTTCTAGCGAAGCTGAAATCATATTGTAGTTAACGGTTGTATCCACTGCAATCCCTAGCTGCTTCGCTGGTTTTGGTAGCTGACTATAATCCTGTTTCTCTACTGCATGCTTTGGTAAATGTGCAACAGTCTTACTTGTTACTTCTTTGAATGTACTCATATTATTTTTATTACCTGCAAATTCCACAATGAGATTGGGTTGATTAAGCACATTCTCTCTTACTGCTTTTAACGCTTGTGTGATAACTTCTGGTGTACTCTGAAGCGTCGTTTCTACCTCTCCTAAGAACTTGTAATAGTCTACGGCACTCATATAGTTTTGATAATTAGTAGCTTCATTATGAGATGCTAGATTATAGCCTACAAGGGTACCCAGTGGGTTCTGTGTATAGGACGTCTTGTAATTTGAACGTAGATTTTGAACCAACTTTAACACATCTTCTGTTTGACTAAAATCTGTACGTAATAGGATTTCTTCCAGTACTTCTGCTGATTTTTCATAATCTGTTGCAAGTCCTAAGAAACCTACCATATAAACGGGGTGATAATCCGCTTCATCTTCATGTTGCCATGTCGTAGTGGCAGCACTTATCCCATTGAGGTAACGGGTATTAAGGATGTCTATTGCTTCTTTTGTATAGTTCTCTGTACCAAGCTTGCCTGTCAAATCTGCTAATAATTTGAGGTAATGTAATTGCTCTGCGGGTACCCCTGATGTATCAAATAGCAAATTCGCATTGATTGTATTTGCCACATCTGCCTCTGCCATTAAATATCTGACACCATCTTGTGTCTCGTCATGTATTGTATAAGCTTTTAATTCTACTGGTAATGCTGCAATGCCAACTGCTTGAAGTGATTTGACCAGCTCCTGGTCTTCTTCTTTAGCATTCCATGCATTAAACGCCGTGGTCTGTTCCATGACTTTTTGTACTTCTTCTGGTGTCATACTTTGCTCTATTGCTTGTATTTTCGCTGCTTTCTTTTCGTTGTTTTCTTCTAGCAGTCCTGCCTTAGGTACTGTAGCTATAAGTGCTGCATGTTGATTATTTACGATATATTTCTTAGCTAAATCTTCTAGGTACTTACTTTCTCCTTGATTTTTAATTGTAGCTAAGTGTTTGTTGTAGTCTGCTATATAGCTGAAGTCTCCTCTAGCTACCCAGTTTTGTGCAACTGCCATACTTATATTGACACCTACATTTGACATCTCTGTTGTATTGGCATTAGAAAATTCTGCTGATGCAATGATCGCATCTACAATTTCATCGTCGAACCCTTCTTCTAGCATTTGACCTACGCTCTTGTCGATCAATGTCTTGATTGCCTCTTTGTTTGTAGCATCTGTATTTTGTACAGAAAACATCAAGATAGGCTGTGGTAAGCTAATGTTATAGCCTACTGTTAAATTGCCACTTATCCCTGATTGTTTAAATGCTTTTTGCAAAGCAGATGCATCATGACCGAGTACTGCTGTCACAATGTCCATCGCTACCACTTCTTCTGTTGTAAGATTACTTAATGCATAAGCATAGTCTACTTGTGCACCTTTTGCAGTCTGAGTCGTCTTCGCTACTGGATAGTCATAATCTTTGTTTACTTGTGCTTTAAATGGCTGTACATAACCATTGTCTATAACCACTTCTTTTTTATCATACTTGGATAAGTAGGCTTCATCTAAATACGTCAAGAACTTCTCATAGTCAAGATCGCCATAAAGTACAATCAATGCATTCGCTGGATGATAGTACGTACGATGTACTTCAAGAAGTCTTTCATAAGTAAGGTCTGGTATACACTCAGGGTCCCCACCTGAGATATTGGCCAAGACACTTTCTGGGAATAATGCATCCATCACATTATAATAAGCTGCACTCCCTATGTTGCCTAATGCTCCTTGCATCTCACTATATACGGTCCCTGTAATGCTAAGAGGTGCTTCTGCATTGGCCTTTTCATAACGCCATGCTTCTCTTTCAAAGACCTTTTCATCTGTATAAATACTTGGATTCAAGGTGCAATCCATATACACATCCATAAGCTTAAGTAGTTGATCTTCACTCATTGAACTTACTGGATATGATGTGAAATTAGGTGTAGTAAAAGCATTTGCAAATGTACTGTATGTTTGATTGATAATAGAAAAGATAATGGACTTCAATGGATACTTTTCTGAGCCAGAAACAGCACTGTGTTCTAGAATATGATTGGCCCCTGTGTTATCCACTGCTGGTGTTTTAAAAGAAATATCAAATGCCCTATCTTTATCACCATTTTGAATATAGATTAATTGTGCACCACTTTTTTCGTGCTCAAATAGAGCCGTATCTGCATTGACAATATCCATCGTCCCTCTTTCTAACGTTTTGAAGCCTGCTACCACTTCCCCTACATCTGGTAACTTCTTCAACTCTGGTTGACTCGCATGTAACTGTATCGGTGCAAAGGTGCCTATGATTAATGCCATGCTTATCAAAAAGCTTATTCCTTTTTTCACTTCAATCCCTCCTTTTGTTTTTATTTTTTAAATAATTAAAATTTTCACAAAACAAATTGTACTCCTGCCAATTTTATTTGTCAACACTCTCCTTAAAAATAAAAAAACGATTACTAAGAGGTCTCTTCCCCCTTAGCAATCGTTTTGGGTTACTATTCAAATTAAGCTGCTGGAATAAAACTTACTAAAGTATCCATCTGCTTTTTATTTAAGTAGTTCATATCTTCTTTGACTTGAACGGCTTGATCAAATGCAACTACAGTTTCTGTACCTGCTTGATCTACTACACATTCTTTTGCACCTGTCACAAAAGTAATGATTAAGTCTTCTTTTGTAAGTGATACCATACGCGTTTTAGCCTCATAGCCTACTTCAAATCCTTCTCTTACTGCAAAATCTCTTACTTTTAAGTCGCTATAAACAACTTCAATTCTAGGTTCTACTGTCTGCTCTACAACGCCTTGTGCTTCGATAGCACCTAATAAGATATCCATAAGTGTATTAACTTCAGCTTTGATTGGATAAGCTTTGAACATTTCGTACCCATCGCCACCTACTGCCACAAAGTCATTAGTCGCTACTGTGTAGTAAGCATCCATTTCAAGTGCTTTACCCGCTACTTTTACATTGCTTACACGGCTACCCGCTTCTTTTGAAGCATCTAATGTAAAGGTGATTCCTGCCACATGTGCGAATGCACCATTTTGCTCTGGGTACTTGCTTACGCCATGCTCAAGTGCTGCTACAACGTCTGCACCTGATAATTCTTTTACCATAACTGTATTTGCAAAAGGAAATACTGTCACTAATTGTTTCTTTGTAATCTTACCTGCTGGGATTGATGCACGAATACCACCACCATTTGTCATGGCGATTTGTGCACCTGTCTCTTTAAGCATAGCATCTGTCATAAGTTGCCCTAAGTTACTTTCACCTGTTCTTACAACTTCTCTTTCACCTACAAGGTCTACTTTTGTTTCTCCTACGACCTCTGCAAGTGCTACTTCTTGCTCTGCTTTTACGCGAGCGATTGCTTCTGTAATAGCAGCATTTGGTACGACTTCTTTTACCATCTCATAACTCACAAGTGTTGCTTCTTTTGTCGTTACTTTGCCCTCTTCTATCACAAGTTCTACTTTACCAATATTGCCGAATTTCTCACCTGTACTAACGATAAGTGTCTCTCCTACCATCATACCTTCTTCAAGTTTTGTATGGCTATGACCATCTACGATGACATCGATGCCTTCTACTGCTTCTGCAATCTCTACTGATGTTGGTGCACCTTCGTCTACGCCCATATGGCCTACCATTACAATAACGTCTACTTGTTCTTCTGTTGTTAAAGTCGCTACCATTTCTTTTGCTACTACGATAGGATCTTTAAATTCATAGCCAGCTACGTTATTTGGATGTGTCTTGTATGCTGTCTCTGGTGTAGCCATCCCAAAGATACCTACTTTTACACCTTCTATTTCTTTTACTATGTATGGTTTAAATGCTAATGCACCCTCTTTATAAACATTAGCAGCTAACATACTGTAATTGATTTTTGCTTCGATTGTTTTTAAGTTATCTGCTGAGTAGTCAAACTCATGATTCCCCACTGCCATCGCATCATAGCCCACTTGGTTGACAATAGATACAAGACTATGCCCCTGCTCAACGTTAGCAAAAGGTGCTCCTTGGAACATATCTCCTGCATCTAATACGATAACATTCGGATTACTTGCTTTATAACTTTCTATGTAACTACTCATCTTACCAAACCCAATCGTACTTCCACCATCATCTTCTACATTACCATGTGTGTCATTGGTATGGAAAATCGTAAGCTCTGTCTTTTGTGCCCCAAAAACTGGCATTGCTAAAAGAACAAACATCATCATTACAATAACCTTATTCATTATTCTTTTCACGAACATTTCCCCCTTGTTTTTATATTTTATTCGTATTTATCTTAATATATATCTTTACTAAAATCAAACATTTTATTTTAAAACAGATTTAATTCTATAATAAAGAGTATTTTAATCGAACATTTTTATATTTTTAAATTTAAACGTTTGACTTATTTTTTGTTATCGTGTATAAATAAGTAGTGCATTACAAAAATCAATCAATTAACTATACATATATTTTAGGAGGCATTTATGAAACTTTCACGTAAACTACTTTGTTTTTCACTTGCTTTAGCTTTACAGGTACCAACATTTGCCCAAAGCGCATCTGTATCTGGTCATTATTTAGATTCTTACTTCGGGATTGAAACTTTTGGTTCAGACGTATCTTCTTCTGAACTTACTTCAGCTTTTGAAAAAGTTGCATCTCTCGATGGTACATATACTGAAGCTTCTTCTTTAACTGCTGGGGATGCCCTTGTAATGGCTGTAGATGCAGCTGACTTCGAAGAGCTTGCTTTAACTTATAGTGTAGAAAAAGCGACG
Source organism: Cellulosilyticaceae bacterium (assembly GCA_051656485.1). GTDB lineage: Bacteria > Bacillota > Clostridia > Lachnospirales > Cellulosilyticaceae > JBOFDK01. The sequence goes on along the minus strand of JBOGBZ010000014.1, from coordinate 1,565 downwards.
AACCGTTTAAAGACTGTATACGGTGTAGCTGAAATCTTAAAGGCTGAGTACCTCCCATATGTGGTAGCTGCCCTTGATACAAGCCTCATCGCCTTAGATAGCTTTGATGTAACTGCTTTAGAAGTACCTGTGACAACTGAAGTTGCGACAGACCTTGTGATGAACGTAGCGACAACACGTGGCAACGCAAGACATATGCTTGGTTACTCAAACGATGCTGATATCTACAATAAAATTTATTCCACTTGGAACAACGTTGAAATCATCGAGAACGAAGTACTTCAAGCAGTAGGTAACGAAGCTGTGCAATCAGGACTTGTAACAGGCTACAACATCACTGCTAAGAAAAATGATGCAAACTTCCTTCCAACGCTTACACTTCGCTATGGTCATTCAGACATCAAGCACGCTGTACAATTATTAGGCCTTCTAAATAGTGAAGATATCGTAGCAAAAGTACAACTGGAGCCAAAAACTTCAGCTTACGAATACTTACTTGAGTGGGGTCCAATCCCACCATCAACACCTCAGTACGAAGTACGCCAAGCTGGTGAAGATTTCTACATTACTTATGCAGCTGAGTACGATCTCGTATTAGAATTTGCAGCCATGGAAGACAAAACTGAGTTCGAGACACTTGTGATGAACTACGCAAAGAAAGACACTTCTAACGAAGAAGGCAAAGCACTACTACACGGTTCTTGGTGGCAACCACTCTTCACATCAACGATTACTATGCCAAACTACGAACCAATCATTAACAACGTGATTGAACTTGACACACATCGTTTCAATACATTCTCTCTCACAGATGTGAAAGAACAAGTAAAGACAGGCCTTGATGCCATCAGCGAAGTGCCAGCTGATCAAATAGGTCTATGGGTAGACGCACCATTCCACCGCTATTTACTGGGCGATTTTGAATAAATAACAACACACAGAGAAAAACGGTTAACCTTATTCCACATAAGGCTAACCGTTTTTTAGTATTATAAATTCAAATTCTTACCAACAAAAATATGCCTATCTTAATGCAAGTACATCCGCTTTGTCTAAATTGGTTGCCTTGACTATTTGCTCTACTTCCATACCCATTTCTAATAAGTTTTTAGCTACTTCTAACGCTTTTACACGTTCGCCTTGTTCGATACCCTTTTCAATACCCTTTTCAATACCTTTTCTCTCTACCTCTGGATCATATAATGTCTTAGTCATTGTATTCACCTCTTTTTCTAGGATTTCATCATTAAAATAATTCCTATTCAAGTATTCTATAAGATTTTGGATTGCTAATAACATCTTATGGAAATCTTCTCCCAAAATCTCATCTGTTTCAAATAATGCTTTTGAGTCATAAGCTAATTTTGTAGCTAACTCTTTCGCTCTATAAGATAATATCTGTAATTGTTTTGTATCCTTCTTATAATAACGGGTTGTGCTAGTTAAATTTACAAATAGAATAAGCTCTAAACATATGATATCTTTACCCTACAACAAATCAACATAAACGGGGGACATCATATGCTAGAGCTCAATACTTATTCTATCCAAGAAATCGAAAATTT
>JBOGBZ010000013.1:0-20324 GCA_051656485.1 Cellulosilyticaceae bacterium | reverse complement strand
CCTGCAAGCTTGGACTTTCCGTAGACACTCTGTGGTACTGGCACATCAAACTCTGTGTATGGCACCTTTTCGTCGCCTCCAAATACATCATCTGTAGAAATATGTATGAGTCTTGCTCCTATCTTACTTGCTGCGATACTTACGTTTCTTGCCCCGATGGCATTGATCTTATACGCCTTATCTGGGTCTTTTTCACACGCTTCTAGGGATGTAAGTCCTGCACAGTTGATGATGACATCTGGACGATTCATATCGCCATAACGAATAATACTCGTGTTGTCTGTAATATCCACATCATCGACATCTGTGGTCAGCACTTCAATTTCTCTCTGGTCAATAAGTGCTGTCATTTCCCTTCCAAGTCTTCCTTCTGCTCCTACAATCCATACTTTTTTGATATTCTTCATGGAACTCCCCCTTTGGTGAATAATTGTTACTTTTACAGTATATACCATTTAACTAATTATTTCAGTAGTTTTTTGAATTTTTTGTCTATTTTGTTTTTATTTATTCATTTGTCTTTAAGATGGATTTCTTGACAAATTGCTACAAATACATTAATCTAAGTTATGTAGTTTTTAAAACTGCATATATTAGAATGTAACACAAAACTATTTAGACTATAACATTAACTCATTGGAGATTTTATTATGATAAAAATACTTTCAGATTCATCATCACTTTATTCACAAGACGAAGCTTTAGCAAACGGTGTGGCTATCGCCTCATTATCAGTAACGATTAATAATATGACTTATAAAGAATACGAAGAGATTCATACAAAAGAATTTATCGCTATCATTAACGAAGGACATATCCCTACCTCTTCTCAGCCATCTATCGGTGAGGTACTAGACCTGTACAACGCTTACCCTGACCATGAGCTTATCAATATTTCCATGGCAGATGGACTTTCTGGTACTTACCAGTCAGCTTGTATGGCAAAAGAAATGGATGCTAATCCTAGTCGTATCCATGTTATTAATTCAAAGACACTCTGTGGACCACATCGCTACTTAGTCGATTTAGCACACGCTTTAGTAAAAGCTGGCAAGTCCAAAGAAGACATTATTTCCGAAGTACATAATGCTATGAATCATACAAAGTCTTACCTCATCCCTCACGATTTTGACTATCTCGTGCGTGGTGGTAGACTCTCACCTCTTGCTGGAAAGATTGGTGGTCTTATTAAGCTTGTACCTATTACCACACTTTCTGAAGACAGCACGTCTTTAGAAAAGTTTGCTGCTACACGCGGTTTTAAGAAAGCTATCCAAAAAATCTGTGCTGCGATGACAGTTGATGGTGTGGATTCAAATCATAAAATCTATATTTGTCACGCCTTAAAAGAAGACTTAGCTACTGAAGCTAGGGAAGTCATCTTAGCTGCTTTCCCAGATGCTGATATTGAAACCACTCTTCTAGGTCCTGTATTCACTACTCAAGGTGGTCCAGGCTGCGTGGCTATACAATGGATCAAGAAACATGCTATACTAAGCTAAAACTTCAGGAGGTACTTATGGCGCTTTCAACATTCCATCTTCCTAGATTTCATGAGCTCCCTGCTGTGCCTTTATACAAAGAGCAAGTCATAGCCTACTTAGAAGATGTCCTTCAACCACTAACGATTCATACAAACGAAAAATTATTGACACCAACCATGCTTAATAACTATGTGAAGCAAAAAATCGTATCACCACCGCACGATAAAAAATACACCCAGAAGCATATGGCCTATCTCATGGTGGTATGCCTCTTAAAGCAAGTCTTTACCTTACATGAGATTTGCTACTTAATAGGTATCCAAATCGAGCATTCACCTATCGAGCCTGCTTACGACTACTTCTGCACTGAAGTGGAGAAAGCTTTAGAAGCAGCCTTCGCTACCAGAGACTTCTCGTATCCTAGTTCTGCTATGGTGACTACAGCCGAAAGTGAACTTTTGCGTTCTGTCGTTATGAGTTTTGCACATAAGCTTTTCACACAGGTACAGTTAAGTCAACTCATCAATGGCGACGATCCATTGACTACTCATAAATAACAAAAGGAGGTAATCCAACTTGATCACTCAAGTTGGATTGCCTCCTTTTTGTTTACTTTATCTTGTGATGAACGATATTTCTATAACCTGTATACGTCGTATAGAAGTAACCACCATACACCACCACTAAAATTCCTAGTGTCAGCATAGAAGATGCTCCTATGTCTGGCTTGCCATACATACTTAAAAAGTCGTTGGCAATGTTTATGCCTACTACTGCGTGTACCAAGGCAAGAATCAGTGGCACACTAAAGTAGATAACGGTCTGTATAAAGATTGTCTTATCGATAAGCTTGCGTGATGCTCCTATCTTTCTCAGTGCATCATAGCGATCGATGCTATCACTTGCTTCTGAAAGCTGCTGAAGTGCAAGTATGGCTGCGCTGGATATAAGGAATACAATGCCTAGGTAGATACCTACATAGAGAATCACCGTCGTCATACTTTGACTTTCTCTGTATATTTGCTCTCTTGTAGAGCCATTCATAAACGCTGTCACATCATAATCGATCTTTTCACCTTTATAGCGCCCCTCACGGTAGCCTTCAAATAATTCAACAAATTTCACTTCGGAAGCTTCTCTCTCTTGCTCGCCGTACATAATGTTCATTCCTACTAAAAAAGCTGCTTGGTCTGCCACGATGTAGTCTGGAACAATAAGCGTCGCAAAGTTACTTGCAAACCCTGAGCTGGCTAGTTCAAAGCTGATGACTTCCTTATCCTTATAGTTATAATCTTTACCTCCAAGTGTTAAGGTCGGTTGCTGCTGAATCAGTGCACGCAAACTCTCTATAAGTTCCTGCTGACTACTGGTCAGAAGCACTTCATTTTCTTCTAGTTCTACGGCTTCTTTCCCTTCTAAGCTGGTGATTGCATTAAAATCGGAAAGACTCATCATGTCGACCTTCATCTTTTGGAATTTACTCGGTATGATGCCCTTTGGTTCCAACTCTCCTAGACGTTGATCTGTCTTGTACAGCGTATAGGTTGCATAAGTTTCACTTCCTTCAAAATGAACACCTAAAGATGCTAATACCTCTTCTATAACCACATTTTCTCCTTCGTTTAGATAACTCAGCAGTGAAGCATCATAAGGTGTGGTCTCTTCTAGACCTCTTTCAAGTGTATACTTAAAACTTAAGCCCGTAGCTAAGCCACCAATGGTCATAAAAAGCATCAAACAAATCATAGTCATTGAAATCACATGAGTATGCACCTTACTACTTATCTGTCCAATAGTAAAAATATTAAGCTCTTTAAAATAAATGCGCTTACTTTTCTTCAGCATCCCTGTGAGAAATCCTGTGAGACTTTTGAAGTATCCGTAAGTCCCTAGGACCCCTAGTACAATAGCTCCTGTAAATAAAGGATCTTCTGGATTAATGCCTGCTTTCTTTCCTGCGACATAAGCACTTAGAAGACAAAGGATGCTTAGTATAAAGCCTACTACTGTCACAAGTGATGACTTCACCTTTGTGACTTCATTCTTCTTTGAAGCGTAAAGTAAATCAATGATTTTGTGCTTGGATAAACTCAGTGCATTGAAGCACATCACAATAATAAAGATGATGCCAAAGTAAAGGATGGATTTGACCATCGCCACGCCTGATGCGGCAAAAGCATAGTGGCTTATATCCATAGTGAAAAGCTTCAAGGTAAAGACAGACAAGCCTTGCCCGACAGCTACACCTAGTAGAAGCCCTACACCTAAGGCCGCTACCCCGACACATATAGTTTCTATAAAAAGCATCTGTGCAATCTTACGATTACTCATGCCTAAGATGCGGTAAACGCCAAGTTCTTTCTTTCGTCTTTTAATGAGAAAGCTATTGCCGTACAAGATCAAACTTCCCAAGATGATGGATACAAAGACAGATACCCCTGAAAGGATATTCTTCAGCATCTCAACATAGATTGCTTGGTGTGCACCAATCTCAGTCATGGCCTTTTGGTCTGTAATACTGTTAAAACAATAAAAGATACACACCCCAAAAGTTAAAGTCAAAAAATAAATGCTATAATCCTTAAAGCTCTTCCTTACATTGCGTAGTGCCATCTTAAAATACATCTTCCATGTCACCTCCCAGCAGCGTAATCACATCCATAATACGATTAAAGAAATCTTTACGACTATCATTTCCTCTTATCAGCTCATTGAAAATCTTGCCGTCTTTGATAAAGAGGATACGACTGGCATAGCTGGCAGTGAATGCATCATGGGTAACCATAAGAATCGTTGCTTGCAGCTCTTTATTGAGATTTTCGAAGGATTCTAGTAGTCTTCTGGATGACTTGGAATCCAGTGCACCTGTAGGCTCATCCGCTAGTATAAGGGATGGGCTTGTGACCATGGCACGTGCAGAAGCGATACGCTGCTTTTGTCCTCCAGACATTTGGTAAGGGTACTTCTCTAGCACTTCTTCGATGCCTAGCTTCTTTGCGACCTCTGTGATACGCTTATGAATCTCACCAGCCTTTACTTGCTGTAAAGTAAGCGCTAGTGCAATGTTTTCATAACCAGTAAGGGTATCTAGTAGATTGAAATCTTGGAAGATAAACCCTAGCTCTTTTTTTCTAAAGTCATCTAATGCCTTGGCTTTTAATGCGGTGATGTCTTGATTATTGATCAAGATGTGGCCTGTGGTCACTTGATCTAATGTAGCGATGCAATTAAGGAGCGTCGTCTTGCCACTGCCTGATGGCCCCATAATCCCTACAAATTCACCTTTCTCCACTTCAAAAGAAATATGATTAATGGCTTTTGTCAGATTCGCTTTATTGCCATAGTATTTTTCTATATTGCTCACTTGTAATATCTTTTCCATATGAACTGCTCCTTTATCTTCTTCAATCATTGTTGCCGTATTGGCTTATCTGTAGCTTATTGTATCTCATACGTTCTATTTCTCTTATTGATTTCTCTAACACTTGTCTTACAGTCTTGTAAGATAACGAAAAAAAGGCAAGATAGCCTCCTTTACTATCTTGCCCTCTTACTCTGCTTCTAATCGACTGAGTGGGAAAATTAAGATGACAGTCGTTCCTACACTTAGAGTAGACTGGATCTCGATGCCAACCCCTAGCTTCTCACAAAGCTTCTTGCTCAGGTATAAGCCCATGCCGGTAGCTTCTCTGTACTTACGCCCCTTCTCTCCTGTGAAGCCTTTATCACATACTTTACTCAGCTCTTTTTCGTCGATGCCTACCCCTTCATCACTTAAGGTCAGTACCACTTTGTGCTGCATCTTGACTGCCTGTATGGTCAGTGTACTCCTCGTCTTCTCTGTGTACTTGATGCTATTGGTCACCAACTGATTAAGGATAAAGACCAGCCACTTATAGTCGCTATAGACCACTTCATCAAGCCCTTCCATCACTGGAAAGATACCTTTTTGAATCATCAATCGTGAATTATTTTTGAGGACTTCCATCACTGCTTGTCGGATGCTGAAAGGCTTGATGATATAATCCTTCTGTACATCATTACTTCTAGCGTAGTAGAGTGCTTGCTCCACAAAGCCTTCTATCTTCTTCATTTCTTCTGCCACTTTACTAAGCCCCGGTGCATCATTATTCTCAGTGATGAGCTTAATCCCGGCTATTGGTGTCTTAATCTCATGAATCCACCCCTCGATATACTCTTTGTAGTCAAGCTGCATCTTTTCGTACGCATTGATCCTCTCATGCATAGACTTGCTACTCTCTCGGAGTACCTGATAAAAAACTTCCCCTTCTATAAAAGGTGGTGCATCCATCACTTCTGGCAGTAGGTACTTCTCTTCTAACTGCTGAGCGGTACTGGTGAGTTCTGTATAGTACTTCTTTGCTCTCATATATTGGATGCCTATATACGTTCCCAGTGGGAGTACCCCTATAAAAGCTACCCCCATATAAATCCATGGTTCAATCTCTAGTAACCTTAGAAACATCACGAAAGCTCCTACTACGAGCATCATCAGTAATAGTAGGCCTTTGCGCCCTTTCAAGTACATGGCTAATGTCATGGCATCATATACCCCACACCTCTTTTGGTCTCGATGCTACTTGCTAGCCCTAAGTCCTCTAGCTTCTTTCGGAGTCTATTCACATTCACAGACAGCGTATTGTCATCCACGAATACCTCTGATTGCCACAGTGCATCCATCAGTTCTTCTCTTTTGACGATGCTCCCTTGCTTCTTGATGAGGTAGCCAAGTATTTTATATTCATTCTTCGTAAGTTCTATGTTCTTATCTTCATAGCTTACAGTCCCGCTACTTAAGTTAAGTTTCATGCCTCCATAGACGAGGATTTCTCCTCCATTATTACTTCCATAAGTTCGCTTGATGACAGAAGTGATACGAGCCAGTAGAATCTGGGTATTATAAGGCTTCGTCACGAAGTCATCTGCTCCAAAGTTCATACTCATCAGCTCATCCATCTCACTATCTCTACTGGTCACGATGATGATCGGTACTTCAGAAACTTTTCGCATCTCCCTACATAGATAATAGCCATCATAGATGGGTAAATTAATATCTAGCAAAATCAAGTGGGCATCTGAAGCTTGCATCACTTCTAATATATTTTCAAAGGTGCTGGGTGCTTCTACGGCATAACCATAGTTTGTCAGAAAGGCCGTGAGCTCCTCTCGTATGGTCTGTGTATCTTCAATGATAAGTATTTTGTACATCTTTTTTATCCTTTTTATTTTGAACTATATCATAGGTTTGCCCCTATGCAAAGACCCCAAACTTTATAAAGTTTGGGATCTTCTTTTCTTATCTAATAAATCCTGTACGCTGTGCTCTTTCAGTCACAGGAATCTCTATCCCTTTTTCCTTACCGGCTTCGATACACTTAAGAAGCCATGCCATATTGCGACCAATGTTTCTCATGGTTTGTAAGCCTTCTAAGTCTTGTGCCACGTCTTCTGGTTTGCTACCATGTACCATATTCCAGTAAGTAGATGATACCACTGGCATTTCAGCTATTGTCAGATACTTATTCAGTACATCAATAGATGCTGTGGTGCCAGCACGTCTTGCAGATGCAATCACTGCCCCTGGCTTATGTCTAAAGGACTTTCCACCTGCGAAGAATACGCGGTCTAGTATAGAGAGGATACGCCCTGTTGGATGTGCGTAGTACACTGGTGTCCCAAAGATAAAGCCATCTGCATCTTTGGATTTCTCGATGATTTCATTGACGATGTCATTATCAAAGATACACTTGCCATCAAGCTGAGCACATTTTCTACATCCGATGCAGTCTTGCACTGGTTGATTGCCTAGATGGATGATTTCACACACCACACCTTCTGCCTCTAATGTCGTTGCTACTTCCTTCAGTGCCGTATAGGTACACCCATTTTTATTAGGGCTTCCATTCAATAATAATACTTTCATATCCGTTATGCCTCCTTTTGAAATTACCTTTGCATGGCTCTAAGACATGCATTTGCTATTTTATGACTCTATTATATCTTATTTGATAGGGATTATAAATATCACTCTTGTATGAACTTTATCCTTTTTAAATCTCAAAAAAATAGCTCCTTTCGTTTAACCGAATCTGGAGCTACTTGTTTTCAGTTCTTACCTAATCTTTATAATAACTTGGCATGATTGGTGCATCCGCAAAATCATTATAAATGATATCTACTAATTGGCATTGATAATCATGATCTTCGTCTATATAACTTACTACCAGCTTACCAATTTCTCTTCCTAATTTAAGCCCTTCTTCTAAGTCACTTCTAAAGTGAATGCCACCATATAAACGTGAAATAGAAGCATCTTGTGCAAGCATATTTAATTTCTTGGCTTCCATTGGAAAATAGTGTGCTAAAATAACTTCACACAACCCTGATACAACTGAATGGCCTGATAAATAAGATGGAAATCTAGGTGTATTGAGAATAGTCTTTAGGTTATGATCCAACTGACATGGACGTGGACATTCAAAAAGATATTTATAATACCAACAGATAATAAATGCATCACTTATGCCACGTTGCACACAACAGAGTAATCTAGCTGATTGTGTTGGGGGCACCTTATATGAACTAATAAGTTGTAACACGATAGGAATCCATTGTTGTAGTGGCACACCCGTTCCCCAGAATTTAGCTATTTCTATTCGCTTATCTGTAGGATTAGCATTTAATTCATTTTGTACTTCAACAACTTCTTGAAGTTCCTTATCATAGTCTATTTTTGTTGGATCTTTAACCCAAAAATAGACTGGGTTAGATTTCAAGTCATAAAATCTTCCTCCTAGATCTCTCCAAAAATATTGTAGTGGCCACTCACCTGCCTGTGGTGTTACACCCTTTGGTAACTCTGTCTCATTATAATAAGGTAGTGTACTCCATTTAGGATATACTTGGCTATGGAACATTAAAACATCTCCTCGCTTTATGTTTTAATATAGCATATGCTAAGTAAAATAAGCTGTTACATTTATCTACATTTTAGACTTTTTTCTTATAAGTCGATAAACTGATTATTCGCCCTTGCCTGCTTGATTCTATTTTTCATACAAAGGATAATTTTTTCATAAAGCTGATTCCCCAACACCAAGTCTTCTATACCATAATCTATATTAGGGTTATCATTAACCTCTATAAGATACAGTTCATCATCTATGGATTTGATGTCTACGCCGTACATCCCATCTCCTATATAAGACGTCGCACGAAGAGCCATGTTGATGACTGCCTCTGGCACTTCATCCACTGGAAGTGTCTCTGACATGCCACTTACATCGTATTCTTCTTCCCCATCATTTGCCCAGTTATAAATTTGCCAATGGCCATTGGCCATATAATACTTACAGGCAAAGATTGCTTCGTTGTCTAATACCCCTATACGCCAGTCAAACTCAGAAGGCAAGAACTCCTGTGCGATAATGAGCTCTGATTGTTGTAAAAGTTCTTCACATTTCACATTAAGTTCTTCCGCATCATTCACTTTATATACCCCTAGAGAAAATGCACTATCTGGTTGCTTTAAAATAATAGGGAACTGGAGTAATGCCAGTGATTTTTCCTCCCAGTTATCTTCTCGTGTGAGCACACAACTCTTAGGTACTTTGATGCCTGCCTTATTCATTCTTTCCATCAAGTAGAATTTATTGGAGCATTTTAAGATTGACCAAGGGTCATCGATGACGATGAGGCCTTCTGCATGAGCGTATCTTGCGATCTTGTATGTGTGATTATTCACCGCCGTCGTCTCTCTGATGAGAAGGGCATCAAACTCATTGATTCTATTGATATCTTCCTTTGTGATAAGCTCTACATACAAACCATTGTCTTCACCTATTTTTTTGAATAACCTAAGTGCCTCTTCATTAGAAGGAGGATTTTCTTCTTCTAGATTCACCATAATAGCTAGACTATACTCATAGTTTTTGAGTCTAACCTTGTTATATTTATGTCTGGAAAAATATCTGGCAAATATCTTCTTTAAAATGTCTTTATCAATGTCTGCAATCTCCTCTGGCGAAAGCATACTTACTGATTCAATATACCACTGCTTATCTTTTCTAAATCGTATACTCATAAAAGGCGTCTCAAATAAATCATAAAGATAGGCGCTGAGCTTCGTTTGCACGCCTTTTTCTTCATAGCCAAAAAGCACACGGTAATCAATCGTTTTTTTGGTGACACTTTTTAATCTACTTTCGATAAGCTCTTTTGTATTCTCTGCTAAAACACTAATAAAAAGGTCACTGGAAAAATCCTGCATCGTTGCCACACTTGGGATGACTTTTTGATCTCTCGCTGAACCCAGTAGGGAGATGTAGTAGCCCTTTGACTGATAATCATAGCTATTACAAAGGTTAAAGACTCTATAATCGGATGTTTTTTGGAACTGTTCATCATTAATGTACTCTCTCGGACGTACGACTTCTACATAGTCATTTTTCAAGTCCTGTATCAATTCATTATCAGATACGATAATATTTTTGAGTACTTTATTATTTCGATAGCGATCCACGTCTAGGTCTTTCACCATCTTACATGCATCTTGCCCTTCGCTATAATAATTCTTCAGAATTTTTTTCTGGTCATACCCTTGACTCTCATAAAACTTCACTAACCCCTTATTTTGCACATCCGCTTCTAAAGTAATAACCGTCTTGCCACGGCTTCTTAGTATATTCTCTGCATATTCTAAAAGCTTCTTGCCATACCCCTTGCCTCTATACTTATCTTTAATCGCTAAGGAGTAGATACGCCCACTCCATTTATATAAATACAGTGTGATGGCACCTATCATCTCTTCATCTTCTAGTACAAATACTGCTTGATGACTACTTGCCACGCTTAAACGTATGGAGCGTCTATTAAGCCTTCTATCTTCTGCAAAACTCTCTTTTTCTAATTGCACCAACTTACTTACATCTTCTAGATTTGCTATACGTATGCTTTCCATTTGTACTGGCCCCCATTATATGATAGTATCTATCCTTAATCATTACTCTTATTATTAACTATACGAATATTTAGACTCTTTTACAACAAAAAAACTTCTTATTTTGATTAAACATCACAATAAGAAGTTTTCTTTTATCATCCTACGTCTTCCAATAGCTCTTCCTTGAAAAATTCCATTAAATAAAGTGCCTCTACCTTCATCAAACGGTAGACAATACCTGTCTCTACTTTAAATACAGTGTATCCCAACTTTTCATAGATGTTCTTTGCCCCATCATTGCCCTGAATAACGTCTAATACATAGCGTTCATAATCTGTAGCTTGATGAATATGATGGATGAGTGCTGTGGCAATTCCTCTTCCTCTATACTCTGGTGCCGTAGCAACAGTCTCTATATAGCCTTCATTTGCTTCCTTAACCGCTGGTTGTGTAAGCATCACACTCGCAAGTAGGAGGGCTATTCTTCCTCTTATCATCCCAAACCTTCTTACAAATGCTTGTTTCGTCTCTTTATTAAAGAAAATCCCTCTGCCTTGTGCATCTGAGCAAGCCGCCATCCCTACGATTTTCTTTTTATCTAAACACACGTAGTAGTACGCTGGGTCAAATGTATGTTGAAAAATTTCTTCCAATTGTTTGAGGTCTTTACTGACAGCCCCCATCTTATTTTGAAAACTCTCCACGAATAATTTGCTAAGTTGCTCTCTATCAAAATTTTCTACTTCACTTAACTTCTTAATCTCGTATTGCATATCTAGTCCCCTTCTGTCATCAAAATGTTTTTCTTTTTGGCTTTACGGTTCATTATACAATTTATTTTGGAGATTTTTAATGCTCTTTTATGAAAAAATGCTTCGGATACACGGATCCAAAGCATTCTCATTTTTGTATTTATATGGGTTCTAATATTTTTTGATAAACACAACTTTTAGGTAATTGCCTTCTTGGAAAGTATCTAACGTCTTAAAGTCTTCTGGTAAAGAAAACATCTCTAGTAGTTCATAACCATCGCCCATCTCCGTAAATGCTTGATGGATGAACTGCTTGAATTTCTTCATATCGAATAAATTACAGTTAGTCGATGCCACGATGACACCTTCTTTTTCCGTAATGGCGATGGCTTCTTTTAAGAGATTCTTATAATCTTTTGAAGCACTGAAGGTAAACTTCTTAGACCTTGCAAAGCTTGGCGGGTCGAGGATGACCATATCAAACTTAAGTTCTTTCTTCACCGCATATTTAAAGTATTTGAAGACATCTTCTACAATGATATGATGCTTGGTATAGTCGATGCCATTGACTTCGAACTGCTCTCTCGTCTTTCCTAAACTTCTATTGGCAAGGTCAACACTGGTAGTCTCCCCACCTCCTAAAGCTGCAAAGATTGAAAAAGCACCTGTATAAGAGAATGTATTGAGCACACGCTTACCGCTAGCATACTTATCTCGTATCAGCTTTCTCACGTGACGTTGGTCGAGGAATACCCCTACCATGGCACCATCATTCAGATACACCGCAAAATTCACATCATTTTCTTTGGCGATAAGCGGAAATGCAGGCTCCTCTCCCCACACAAAGTCGTTTTCTTCAATGTATTGGCCACCTTCGTTAAAACGCTTCTTCTGATAGATCGCTTTTGGACTTGCTACCTCTATAAGCATCGCAATAATCATCTCTTTGAAGGTATAAATCCCTTCATTGTACCAGCTCACCACATAGTAACCATCATAGTAATCAATGATGAGGCCACCTATGCCATCGCCTTCTCCATTGAAGACACGGAAAGCCGTGGTCGAAGCATCTGCATACAGTGCTTTTCTATGGTGGATGGCTGCCTTTAACTTCCCTTTAAAGAAAGCTTCATCGATGTTTTCATTTTCTTTATGGGAAAGCACCCATCCATAGCCTTTATTTTGTTTGCCGTAGTAACCTTTGGCAAGGAACTTATTTTTCTCATCATATAAGTTTACAAGTACCACATCTTCCTTCAGTTGATTACTATTCATAATGGCTTCTTTTGCGATAAGGGGATTACCCTTCTGAAGTGCCTTCACAAAATTTGCCTTGATTTTTATCTGGGTTTCTCTTTTCATAATGTCATCCTTTTAAATTCGTAAATGATTTATCTATACTGTTGCCCTTATTATAGCATAAAATACATCTCGAATCGCCCATTAACTTCTACACGTATTCAGTGTAATGGTTATGACCGTTCCTTCATTTATCTCACTCTCGACTTCTACTTCCCCTCCATGAATCTTAACTGTGGATTGTACGAAAGATAACCCTAGCCCCATGCCATTGATTCTTTCGGTGTTGAAGGCGTCTACTCTATAGAAAGGTTCGAATATATGGTCTATGGCTTCTTTTGCGATTCCCTTGCCTGTATCTTTGACCACGATCTTTATCTTACCTTGTGTTTGCTCACAGCTTACATGGACATAGCCCTGTGGCTTATTGTATTTGATGGCATTTTCGACGAGGTTATAGATGGCTCTATAAAGCAGTACTTCGTTGCCTTTCAGCGGCGCAATGGGACTTTGTATCGTATAATCTAGTTCAACTTGATGACTTTCTCCGACTACCGTTAAGTCTTCTATCACGTCCTCTATGATTTGTTGTAGCTCTACTTGATCGTCTAGGGCTGCATTTTCTTCTTTGACTAAGTCCAGCAACGTTTCTATCATGGCATTCATCTTTACGACGGATTTCTCTACTACATCTATGGTTTCTTGATATCCTTGTAGCGTTTTATCTTCCCCATCATTAAGTAAATCTATATTGGTTTTGATAGCAGTAAGGGGTGTCTTAAGCTCATGTGCTACCCTTGCATTAAATCGCTTTTGGGATATAAAAACATTGTTTAACTTAGCTATCATCTGATTAAAGGAGAAAGCAAGCTCTTGAATCTCGTCATGGGGACCTTGTACTTCTAAATGAGTCGACCAATTGGTCTCATTTATCGTCTGCACCTGATGACTTAAGGACTGTACAGGCTTTAAGGCTTGGTTTGCAATGATGTATGCAGTTACCCCGCCTACGCAAATAATGACCACGAGTAGAAAGATTGAGTCCATGTAGATGGTCGATGTAGCCACTTCCATCGCCACTTGCATCGCCCCTTCATAAGCTACCATCGTTGGCTGTGACATGGTGATGTCGCCTCCATTCACCCTCTCGGTATGCGCCATGTCCATAATAGTCGTTGCTGTACTTGGAAGTGTCCTCCCCACATTGAAATTCATAGCTGCTACGATGACAATACTTGATAAGGTCAGTAAACAAATGGTTAATAAGGTGAAGCGCCATTTCAGCGTTAACTTAAGCTTCTTCATTTAGCCCCTCCAAATAAATACCCTGCACCTTTAATGGTGGTAATCATATCTTCTCTCCCTGTGGCAGCGATAAGTTTTTTTCGTAGGGAATAAATGTGGACCCTGACAACTTTCGTAAAAGGATCTGCATGGTCATTCCACACATGCTCAAATAATTCCTCACTACTCACCGCTCTCCCTTTGTTTTGAATGAGGTATTTTAATATGGTATACTCCTTCAACGTAAGGGGGATACCTTGCCCTTCATAATGTACTTCTAGCGTTGCTAAATTAAGCTCTAGTCCATCTTCTTTTAATGTATTGGGTGCACTAATAAACGTACGTCGTAGCAGACTACGTATGCGTGCTTTTAACTCTTTAAAATCAAAAGGTTTCACCAGATAATCGTTGGCCCCTAAGTCTAGCCCTTTAATGCGATCATCTACCTCGCGATTGGCTGATACGATGATGACCCTTGTCTCTGCATTTTTTTCTCTCAGTTGCTCTAAGACAGAAAAGCCATCTATCCCAGGTAGATTAATATCCAGTACGATTAAGTCATAAGGATTGGCATGGATGAGTTCGATGGCTTCCTCACCATCTCCTGTGGTATCCACAGCATAGCCTTCTCTTTTCAGGCCTTTTTCTAGTGCTTCTAATATACTTTCTTCATCTTCTACTATTAATAGTCGCATAAAAAAACTTCCTTTTCTATAGCAAATGCTGGTTACATTAATCATGATTAGTGTAACCAGCATTCTCGTCTCATATTTCTTTATTCGTTAATCGCTTCCTGACTTGCTTCTTGGCTAGGTGTCACTTCAACCGCTGTTTCAAGTGCTTTCTCATAAGCTGCGCGCTCTTCTTCGGTCACTTCTGTTGCTGCTACCGTTTCTGTAGATGCCACCATTGCTTTTTCCATGCCTGCTTGTTCTTCCGCTGTCGCTTCTGTTGCTTCTAGTACTATTGTTGTTGCTTCCATTTCTTGTGTTTCTGCTTCTGCATTTGTTCCATCTACTGCTGTCGCTTCTACTGCTATTATTGTTGCTTTGATTTCATTTTCTTGTGAAGTACTTTGTGTCGCAAACACAGTTCCCCCTCCTACTAATAATGTTGCCATTAAAGCTAATGCACCTACCTGTAATTTTTTCATTGTATTGCCTCCTATGGAATGTTATTCAACTGTTGTTTTCAGTTGTTCGTTTCTATGACTGTATACTACCATAGGCAATGTAAAATTACGGTTAAGTTTGCGAAGCAGTTATCTATTTTTTATTGCTAACCCTTTTAGGAAGTTTCTGATATAGCGGTCACCACAGTCTTTGTAGTTTTTGTGCCCTTCTTTTCTAAGTACCGCACTTAACTCGCCTTTTGAGATGACCACGCCACCTGCTTGTAGTATATCGAGAATATCTTCACTTGTTAATGCTAAGGCGATTTTTAACTTCTTTAAGAAGATGTTATTCACACTTTTATTATTGGTTATGATGTGGGTTGGTGGCGCTTGTTGCCCTTCCCTTACCTCTTGCTTACCTCTTTTGAAGATGATGAGCCCATTCAAGAATGACTCAAGGGTATAGTTATCACAAGGTGTATTACTTTCTTCTACGTACTTCATGACATCATTTTCATCTTTTGATTTGATAAGTAGTTTTCTCAATTCTTCTTGCGAAACGTCTATGCCACCTAGCTTAAAGATCTCTATCATCTGTGTGTCTCTTAGATCTAAGGCATATCTTAGTCTAATCAGTCTATCATTATTATCCATCTATCTATTCTCCATTTTCTTATACGCTGGTTGTTCTTATATCCCGAAGATACCTTCTTTGCCATTTGCAAGTTTGATAAAAGTACCACCTGTCTTCGCATCTTTTTTAATTTCTAAAACTGCACCACATTCTTTAATCTTCGCAATAACTTTAGGGTCTTTGAAAGCCTTATCATCTAGTTCATCTTCTAACTCTAGAAAATCTGAAGGTGTGAAATCCTTTAGTTTTTTATCTAATTCATATTCCATATCTTGTAATTGCTCCATAAAAGCTTTAAATTGATTCATTTTTCTTTTCCTTTTCTTGTATGATTCTTTTCATCATTATTTTGCACAATATGACTGTTATTATAGGAGGTTACAGGCAATTTTTCAAGCAAAACCTTCTTACTTATGTTTTATTCTTCTTGTAGATTCTTCTCTATCATTTATGTTAACATAGTAACTGACTAATCATACTATGCTCTAAAAAGAAAGGGAATTTATGAAAAACCAAAAGAATCAAGGTAATCCGTTTGCATTGTTACCTCTAGGGGTATTCCTTGTGTTATTCCTAGGTGTCGGCATTGCGACGAAAGACTTTTACAAAATGCCTGTACTTGTGGCATTTATTACCGCAACAGCTGTAGCGCTTATGTTCAATCGCAAAGAACCACTGAGCAAGAAAATCGAAATCTTCTGTGAGGGAGCAGGGCATCCTGATATTATGATGATGTGTATCATCTTTATCTTAGCAGGTGCCTTTGCACAAGTAGCCAAAGTAATGGGTGGGGTAGAAGCTACTGTTAACCTCAGCTTAACTTTTATTCCTCCACAATTTTTACTAGGCGGTTTATTCCTCATTGCTTGCTTTATTTCTTTATCTATGGGGACATCTGTAGGGACCATTACAGCTTTAGCACCTATCGGACTTGGTATCGCTGAGACTACTGGGATGCCTATTCCTCTAGTGATTGGTGCCATTATCGGTGGCGGGATGTTTGGCGATAATTTATCTATGATTTCAGATACTACCATTACAGCCACACGTACACAAGGCTGTGAACTTCGCGATAAATTTAAGATTAATCTACTTATCGTCCTTCCAGCAGCACTTATTACGGTCATCCTCTTAACCTTTTTATCTGCTAACTACCAGCAAGGCTTTGACCAAGTATACACTTTCGAATGGATCAAGGTACTTCCTTATGTGGCTGTTCTTATAGGTGCCCTTGCTGGTGTCAATGTGTTTATCCTTCTAGCAGGTGGTACACTCTTTGCGGGCATCGTAGGGGTGGCTACTGGTACGATTGATATTTTCACGGCTCTTGATGCCACCTCAAACGGGATGATTGGCATGGCTGAAATCGTGATTTTATCCATCATCATCGGTGGTACATTAGAACTTATCAAGCGTAATGGCGGTATCGACTACCTCTTAGGCTTTATCAAAAGTCGTATCCGCACAAAGAAAGGGGCCGAGTTCGGTATCGCAGCGCTTGTCAGCCTCGTGGATATGTGTACCGCAAACAATACCATTGCTATCGTTATCGCTGGCCCACTTGCCAAAAATATCGCTAGTGAATATGATATTGACCCTAGAAGAACTGCCAGTATCTTAGATATTTTTGCTGCAACCATTCAAGGGATTATTCCTTATGGTGCACAGCTTCTTATCGCTGCTGGCCTTGTAGGTGTCTCTCCTATGGAGATTCTAGGCTACTTGCACTATCCTCTCTTAATGGGACTTTGTGGTATCCTTGCTATTGCAATAGGTTTCCCACGTTTTAGAAAATCATAAAAAAGTGTTCTCAATATATTCTTTAATTTCCATTGGAGTTGTCTGAACCACTCCCTAATAAACACTTACAAACGAATGTTCATTTAATATCTTATAAAAAAAACGATAAGTTTTTGACAAAAAACTTATCGTTTTTATATAATTGGTATCTATTATTTGTCAATATTTCATGTCTGACTAAATAGTGTTCCTGAAAATGTAGCTGTACATCCTGTACCATTGACCACTATCTTATCTAAGTATAAGGTTCCTTCCCACCAATTACCATGGTCTCCAAATTCGCTATAACCAATGGCAGTCGGTACATCTGTATGGCTTGGATACCATTTAGTAACGGTTTTTTCTTTTTGAATCATAACTCTTGGTTGTGTTTGGATACCCACTTCCACTTCAGTTTTAGTTGTTTTTGGAACTTCACTCGCAAATGTCTGTACTCCAAACACACCTGTTAACACGATAGGAACTACAATAGCAGATAAGAATTTTTTTCTATTTTTCATAATATATCTCCTTTTTGATTTCATATGTAGCCAAAAACTTTTGAGTATCATGAATACGCTCTGATTTAATTAAATAATACGTAGTATTATCCTCAATAATTTCAGCCGGACTATTTCGACAGCTCTCCCAACTGGTGTACGTTCTAGTTATGAATTGTTGTAATTTGTAAGTAGAAATAAACTTTTGAGTTCCGTTAACTCTTCTAATCTCACTTAATTTATATGTCAAATTATCTTGCTTAAAGGTTATAGGAAGCTGTTGAGCTTGTTCCAAATTATCTGACTGCATACTCAAACTCATTTCTTGCTGCCCTACCTTTTTAGGATTTGCATACACTAACGTACTTGTACCTATTAATAGTACTACTAGTATGCTCAATATACTTATTTTCCTTTGAATACTGTATCCCCCCCTTGCATATTTAATAAATATTATATGGTTAGAACCCCTAAAGATCATTCTTGATTTATATTGAGCCAAGTGACGTATATTGTATATAAAAATAGTCATTAGTCCTTTTTTGGGAACAACCACTATCTATAGTATACTAATATTTATCTAAAATTTCAATATTTATTATATTTTTACATTATTCTTTCACCAAACTCATTCCATTAAAATTTGAATGTGCCCTAATGCTTTTTCTTTCTGGTCTATGCCTACTCTAGTGATGACATAAATCTCATAGAAGTCTCCTTTTACCTTGATATTATGGTTTTCTATATATGCCTGAAGTTTTCTATAATACTTGCTGGTATCTGTATAGTCATCATCAAAATTAATGGTTACATAGGCCCCTTCTTTTAAGGTAATCATCTTATTCTCATCGATAAGTGTGGTATCTGGAATGCTAATCATCATATTATCATAGGTCAATTCGCTGTCTTGTTTGAAGCTTTCATAGGAGGTTGCAAAGCCAAGTTCCCTATTGGTCGTGCCATATTTTTTTTCGATATCTCCTAATGTCTTCACCAAATTAATCTCGAATTCTTCTGTGTATCTTTTGGTATTACTGTACTTTATAAATTTTCTTTCTTTGTTATGTCTTATAAAAACGTCTCCTATACCTTCTTCTAGTAAGCTTTCGATTCTATCTTGTAGAAAAGATATATTGCTCTTGATGGCCTCTAACTCTTCTATCTTCGCTGTGATGATCTCTTTTTGCTTGCTTATAACGTGCAAGATCGAGTCTGGTTCTGTATAATCTGATAAAAGTATTTTGATTTCATCTAGTGAAAGACCCATTGCCTTACACTGTTTGATAAAATCTAAAATAATAAAATGCTTCACTGAGTAGTATCTATAATTACTTTTTTCATCCACATAGGCTGGCTTTAAAATCCCTTTTTTATCGTAGAGTCTTAAGGCTTGTATCGAAACATTATGTAATTTAGAGACTTCTCCTATTGAAAATCTTGTGTCCATTTTCTATCACCTTTTTTCTATTCTTTCTTCTTTACTATTTCCTGAATTTGAAAAAGCTATGTTTAGAAATTCTAAACATAGCTATCAATTACTTTATGTGTCGTTGTCTTAACATTAGCAATGGCTTTTATCGTCATAAAGGTAAGTATTTCTGCTACTAAACTACCTGCCCAGATGCCATTGGCTCCAACCATTTTATATAAAACGATTAAGCACACTGGTAGATAAATGACTGACCTTAAAGCACAGCTTAAATTAGAATACTTAGGTCTTTCTAAAGCTTGGAAATACACAAGTGTATTGAGGTTAAGTCCTACTGCAAAGTAACTTACACTAGAAATACGAAGTGCCATATAAGCAATCTCTGCAATCACAGGATCTGTAGTAAAGATCCCTATCAATGTAGGTCCAAACACAAAACTAATGACTACAAATAAAGCACTGATTACAGTAGATGAAATACATGTAATCTTGAAAAATCCTAGCATCTTTTCTTTATTTTTTCTACCGTAATTGTAGCTAATAAGTGGCTGTACCCCAAGTGTCAAGCCATACAATACCATATACGTATTGGTCGTAATGTAGTTAAGGATACTATAAGCTGAAATCCCTACTTCACCAATATACTTGACGATCATGATATTGTGAAGCAATACAATCACTGAATAGCTGGCTTGTGCGAAGAACGAAGGGAATCCGATTAATGAAAACTCGCGTAAGTCCGCTACGTTTATTTTTACTTTCCCAAAGGTTAGATACCCCTTCTTCATGAAGAAGTGTGGTAACAATATAGAGACTGTGACGATTTGTCCAAGTCCTGTAGCGATTGCCGCACCTTTGATACCTAGTCCTAATTCAAAGATGAAGATATAGTCTAGTACGATATTCGTTAATGCTCCTGCTATTGTTGAGATCATCGCAAGCTTTGGCTTGCCATCATTTCTTACGAAGCTACTGAGTACAATCCCTATAAGGTTGGGAATGCAAAAGATAGCATAAAATCTTAAATACTCTACTGCAAGGCCTTTCAAATTATCTGTCGCCCCAAGTAATGTGACGATTTGTTCTG
>JBOGBZ010000012.1:0-5854 GCA_051656485.1 Cellulosilyticaceae bacterium | reverse complement strand
GCTTATTTGTTGAGCACGTTAATACCGAGGATGTCATTGCAAAAGAAACACTAAGAAGTCAACTTGTTCAATGGATTGATTCACAGGCTATATTTATCAAAGCATTGTTTAAAGATTTACAGTGGGAAAGTTGAGTTATCTATATCTGTATTGGTAATTTCTTTTAAACTTACTATTTTTCTATCTTCTGCAAAATCATTAAACCACTTGAATTGTCCCTTGTATCTATAAATACTGTTCAGTGAACGATTACCTGTCCTATAATTCTGCCATATAAAGTCTTTTACAACATCTTTAATTTCTTCACTACTAATATAAGCGACATCAAATTTAAAGTTCTTTCCATACCATTGTGATTCCTTGTCTTTATCTATTAAGTTCCATACGTCACCTTCTGGTCGGCTATTCTTCATCAGAAACACCCCCAATCAATGAGCTGTGTCCCCAGTACCTTGAAAGGCTATCTTCGATATATGGATTAGATAAATGGGTATACTTTTGTGTGGTTGAAATGTGTTCATGCCCCATGATAGTCTTTGCTACACTTGCATCCATGCCTTGTTGAATGAGGTTAGAACAGAAGGTATGCCTTAAATCATGGAAATTGAAATAAATACCGATCTCGTCTTGCACCTTTTTCAGTTTGTCATAGGCTGCACGATAGGTTAATGGCTTTCCTTTTTGTCGTTCTTGCTCTGATACAAAGATGTAGTTATTATCAGTATCAATCATGTTTCTTTCTTCAAAGATAAAGTCATCTAGCTCCGCAATTAGTGACATTGGCACATATAAATCTCTAGTCTTACCTTTTGATTTAATCTGTTGGAATACTCCCACTGGCTTTGACATATCGGGTACTGGAACAGATTCAATTTCTAGGTCTAAGACTTCTTGTATCCTTGCTCCTGTCAAATAAAGCATCTTGTATAATAGAATGTCTCTACGTTTTGTGATCTTACTTAGAAATACTTCCATTTCATCGTCTGTTACAAGTCTTACTGCATGTTTACTTTCTTTCACTTTGAAGATAGATTGCTTTGTTTTATTATCAGATTTAGCATGATGCAGGATGCTCTTGAACATATTAAACGGTCTATTAACTTCTCGCATCAGCATAGGGTTATCTATTTCTTGCATATCTGCTTGATATTGATAAAACATATGGACTGTGCTTAAGATACGGTTAATAGTTCTATTTGTTCTAGCACTCTCTTTATGAAGTCCAAGCACATCTTCATCACCTTTTCTTAGATAGTCTATAAAATCAGCTATCATGTTCGGTGTTACCTTATCATATTCATATCCATTCTCATAGAGAAACTTCCAGAACGTTCTTAGGTCACTCCCATTAGCTTTTAATGTATTGATTGCACTATCTTTTTGTCTTTGAAATTTCAAGTAGTTATAAACTGGCTTAACAATCCTCATTTCATTATCCAGTAGGACTACTATTTCTTTCCCTGTCTCTTTTATAACATGTAGTTCCATTCATGCTGTCCTTCTTTCACGTCTAGTATATGTCTTTTAAGTTAGTATTCTTATTTATACTATATATTATACCACCTAAAGAACATATGTTCTACATGTATTTTACTGGATAATATTATTCAGTATTGTTTCTTTTATGTTGTTACTTGTTATACAATATAAGTCTCTATATCTATTGTATTTATTAGGTTGTAGAATGTCTTATATTAGTTATACTTCCTATACATTAGTTACTAAAGATAACATAAATTCCCTCCGTTTTCATTGTTTTGTTGCTTTATTTGCTTTTGTATAGTACCATGCAATCGTTGACAACAGTATGGCAACAATTAAAAGAAATTTTGAAAGGAGGCTATCCTATGAAAGTAGATAGGCTTGTTAGTATGATTATGCTACTTCTTGATAAAGAGCGCATAAGCGCACAAGAGTTAGCCGATATATTTGAAGTTTCCCCCCGCACCATCTACCGTGACATAGACGCGATTAATATGGCTGGTATTCCTGTTCACAGTACATCAGGCGTGGGCGGAGGTTTTGAGATTATGCCACAATACAAGATTGATAAAAAAGTCTTTTCCACTGCTGACCTTTCCACTCTTGTAATAGGTCTTTCTAGCCTCTCCAATATGATGCGGGGCGATGAACTGGTTCACGCTCTTGCAAAAGTCAAGAGTTTTATCCCCGCTGACAAAGCGAAGGATATCGAATTAAAAGCAAGTCAAATCCATGTGGATTTAAGTCCGTGGATGGGCAATAGAAATATACAACCCCATTTAGAAATACTAAAAATAGCTTTAGAGGAAAGTAAGCTCCTTTCATTTGAATATGCAGATCGTCATGGAAATAAAACCACACGAACAACCGAACCCTATCAGCTTATCCTGAAAAATAGTCAGTGGTATTTTCAAGGGTATTGCCTTAAGAGACATGATTATCGCTTATTCAAACTCACCCGTCTATCAAACTTACACATGCAAGAAGAGACTTTCATACCCAGAGATTATGAGAAACCCATATTAGGCTTCGAGGACATTTTAGAAACGCTCCAAACAAAAATCAAACTCCGTATTCATCAATCTGTGATGGATAGGGTTCGTGATTTTTGCAATGATGAACACTTTTCCCCTGATGGTAATGAGCATTATATTGTTAGTTTTCCTTTCATAGAGAACGATTACTACTACAATATCCTTTTCAGTTTTGGAGGTAAATGTGAGTGTTTAGAACCCATACACATCCGCACAGAAATGAAGCGTCGCATCCATGAGATCGCTAGCTTATACGAACATCCTTATTGAATGACCGTCATGCCACCCATATAAGGTTGTAAGGCTACTGGAATATTCACTGAACCATCTTCATTTAAGTTATTCTCAAGGAAAGCTATAAGCATACGTGGTGGTGCTACCACTGTGTTATTAAGTGTATGTGCGAAGTATTTTCCTTCTTCTCCTACTGCACGGATTTTTAGGCGTCTTGCTTGTGCATCACCTAAGTTAGAGCAGCTTCCTACTTCGAAGTACTTTTGCTGTCTTGGAGACCATGCTTCAACATCGATTGACTTCACTTTTAAGTCTGCTAAGTCACCTGAGCAGCACTCAAGGGTTCTCACGGGGATATCTAATGTACGGAAAAGGTCTACCGTATTTTGCCATAGCTTATCAAACCACTGCATACTCTCATCTGGCTTACACACAACGATCATTTCTTGCTTTTCAAATTGGTGAATACGGTAGACGCCACGCTCCTCTATCCCATGTGCACCTTTTTCTTTTCTAAAACATGGAGAGTAGCTAGTAAGGGTCTGTGGCAATTGCTCTTCTGTAAGGATTGTATCGATAAATTTACCTATCATAGAGTGCTCACTTGTACCGATAAGGTATAAGTCTTCTCCTTCGATTTTGTACATCATCGCTTCCATCTCTGCGAAGCTCATAACGCCTGTCACGACTTCACTTCGAATCATGAAAGGTGGGATGCAGTAAGTAAAGCCTCTCTCAATCATGAAATCTCTGGCATATGAGATGATTGCTGAGTGAAGTCTTGCAATATTGCCCATCAAGTAGTAGAAGCCACTACCTGCCACTTTACGCGCACTGTCTAAGTCAAGTCCACTAAGCTTCTCCATAATCTCTGTGTGATAAGGCACTTCAAAAGCTGGTACCACAGGTTCTCCGTAGCGTTGTACTTCTACATTCTCACTATCATCTTTTCCAACTGGTACACTTGGGTCGATGATATTTGGGATAACCATCATGATTTCTTTTACTTTTTCAGCTGCTTCTACTTCTTTCTTTTCAAGTTCTTGAAGACGCTCTGCATCTTTGACTACTTGTGCTTTTACTTTTTCTGCTTCTTCTTTTTGACCTTTTGCCATAAGGCCACCGATTTCTTTTGAAAGCTTATTACGCTCGGCTCTTAGGGCATCTGCTTCTTGCTTGTAGGCACGGCTTTCTGCATCGAGGGCGATAACTTCATCTACAAGTGGAAGCTTGCTATCTTGGAACTTTTTCTTGATATTTTCTTTTACAACTTCTGGGTTTTCTCTTAAAAATTTTACATCTAACATACTCTTCTCTCCTTTTTGTGTATTGTGTTTGTAGCACTAAAAAAAGCCTTTCATCCCATAGTTAAAAAACTATGGGACGAAAGACTCCGCGTTGCCACCCAAATTGTATACTGACTTCAGTATACCTCTTCATTAGTAGAATAAAGACTACCAACCTTCAACTCATCGCTGACAGCTCCAAAAGTGGAAAGATTGTACCCTTCATCGATTTGCACCAACCATCGACTCTCTGTAGAAATGTATCAATCGTAGCTTTTATCATTGCTGTATGTGTTATTTTTTAAATATTATATATTTTACTTTGCAAAATTACAAGTGGTAATCGATCCTTTTCTTCATTTTCTTCCTTTCGTTGTTAATACTGATACTGTTTTTGATACTTTTTAACAAAGTACATAGAAAGCATAAGTGCTAGCACTTCTGACACTGGCACCGAAAGCCATAAACCATTAATGCCTAGCATATTAGGCAGTAGCATAATCGCTCCCACTAAAAATACAAAAGTTCTTGAAAAAGCAATGATAGCTGAGAGCTTGCCATTAGATAGTGCCGTAAAGAGCATACTCGCAAAGGTATTGAATCCTACAAAAAGTAGTGCTAGGGAGAAAAGCTTATTGCCACTGACAGCCAGCTCATAAGCTACTGATCCTCGCCGTGTGAAAGCTGATACCAATACTTCCGAGCCTACAAGGGATAGTATCGTTGTACTAACTGCCATCACACCAATAAAGCCTATACTTATTTTTCTAATCTTCTGCAGCTTTTGACTTTCCGAAGCCCCATAGAAATAGCTAAGTAAAGGGGATACACCGAACATATAGCCTATATAAAGTGCACTCATAAACCCAAATACATAGAATGTAATAGTACTTGCCGCTACACCATTTTCACCTGCGATGGCAAGCATACGTGCATTAAAGAGCATAATCACTACACCACTTACTAAATTAGATGAAAACTCAGAAACACCATTTGTCATAGTCTTTTTCAAAACTTCAAAGTCAAAGCGAAGGGTTGCAAAATAAAGCAACTTCTTTTTATTGAGAAAACTAAATCCTAAGATAAGACAAGGAACAAGCATCCCTATACCACTACTAATAGCCGCACCTGTCATCCCCATTCCCCATACTTTAATCATCATAAAGTCCAAGATAATATTGGTAATACCACCAATTAAAGAACTTACCATGGCAAGGCTTGCACCACCTGACCCAATGGTATAGATTTGTAAAACGGAAAATAAGACTTGTGGAATGATAAAAAAGCTATAAGCAAATAGATATTCGCCACATAACATCGTCACTGCTTCACTGGCTCCAAAGATACTGACAAGCGGCTTTGTAAAGCTAAAAAAAAGTATACTTAACAAGGTACCCACCATCGTACTGATGAGTATCAGTGTGGTAAAGTCCTCTCTCGCCTCTTTCTTCTTCCCTTCCCCCATTTTTTTCATCACCACTGCGCTTCCACCTGATGCAAACATCGCTGCGATGGCAATAAACAAATTAAAGTAAGGCGAAATGAGCGTGATGGATGACAGCGCCTCATCACCTAAAATATTCGAAATAAACATGCCATCAATCATCGAGTAGGATGATTGAATAAGTGTCATCAAAATAGTAGGAATCGTAAATGCTAAAATACTACCCACTGTGATCGGTTTGTTATAGATTTTCATAACCTACCTCCTTTTTCTTTTTATGTCGTGTGCTATAATAAGCATAAACTCTACAGTTACTGTAAAGTCAACAGGAGATTACGATGAAAGATAACTTCGCTTATTTTACTACCAACGAA
>JBOGBZ010000011.1:0-24724 GCA_051656485.1 Cellulosilyticaceae bacterium | reverse complement strand
AATCCTATCCCAGTAAAAGCTGCTATGAACATTATGGGCTTTGAGGCAGGTCCTTGCCGACTTCCTCTCACCAATCTATCTGCTGCAAATACTGCAAAGCTAAAAGAACTCCTTTTACAAGCTAGACTTTTAGGTTAATATAGAATAGAAAGGACGGTATGCTCTTATGACAAATATATTAATGCACGGCTGTAATGGTAAAATCGGTCAGGTAATTTCTCGTATTCTACCTGAACACCCTTCTTTAAAATTAGTAGCTGGTGTAGACCCAAATCTTTCTATACCTAATCCATTCCCTGTTTATGAGAAAATCAGTGAATGTGATGTTCCTGTAGATGTTATTATAGACTTTTCTACTGCTAAGGCTGTAAAGCCACTTCTTGAATATGCTATGAGTAAGCACATTCCTGTTGTCGTATGTACAACTGGCCTTACTGATGAAGACATCTGCTTCTTACAAGCTGCAAGTAAGGAAATTCCTATTTTCTTCTCTGCCAATATGTCTTTAGGGGTTAATCTTCTGATTACCCTAGCCAAACGTGCAACAGAAATCTTAAGTGATAGTGGTTTTGATATTGAAATCATCGAAAAACATCATAACCAAAAAATCGATGCACCAAGTGGTACTGCCATTGCGATTGCAGATGCCATTAATGAAACATTAGATGATGCTTATGCATTACGCTTTGACCGTTCTACTGTTCGTGAGAAACGTCCAAAACAAGAAATCGGCATCCATGCCGTTCGTGGTGGCACCATCGTTGGTGACCATGACATTATCTTTGCTGGCAACGATGAAGTCATCACTTTATCACACTCTGCAGCATCAAAAGAAGTCTTTGCAGTAGGTGCTTTAAAAGCTGCCAAGTTTTTAGCACCAAAAGCTGCTGGTCTTTATAACATGGAACATTTATTAGATAGCTAATATAAAAAGACGAGGCATCATGCCTCGTCTTTTTATATTGCTTCTTGGCTACTTGCTTCTACGTCTTCTGTACTGAGTTTCGCTTCACTTTGTGATACGAACTTACCTACACATAAAAGCACTACTGGTACAATAAGCATGATACCTGTCGCTAAGAAGCCATACTGACTGATTAATTTTGCTGTTGCTCCTGTCATGATAGCAAGTTCCTTACACATGATACCTATGAAAGAAGTCGCTACTGGCAAGATATATCTTTCAAAAATCCCTGCATCTACCATTACAAATAGCATCCCTACATATAAAACAAGTCCTGTGAGTGTAACTGAAATCATAGAAGTTACTTGTCCAACAACATTTTTAATCGTGTGACAAGCGCGTCCTGTAAAGAAGTATCCGATAAAAATAACCAGAGTCGCTAAAATAGCAAATACCATCATCGCTTGTTGATCTGAGAAAATCTTTGGATTTTTAGTTGCTAAGTTTGTAAGGACAAGGAACATGAAGAAGTGTGTTGCCCATACTAGTGTATTATTAAAGAACCATTTACCACTTGTACGCACAGCTTCACGGCCTTTGCTCCCTAGTACCACTGCACCAATGCTTAATGGGATGATAATAAGTGTCATGATAATTATCTTTGTGCTTGGTTGTAATTGCGCGAAATCTAGGAATGATCGGCTCATATATACATGTGGTACAATCTGTCTGAAAAGCTTGATACACGCTTCGCTTTGTTGATTAATACCTACTATATAAATGATATCACCAATGATATGTGGTAAAAAGATTCCTATGGCCGTACCTACTAAGTTCATCTTCTTATGTAATAGGCTTCCTATAAAGAAGAAAATACCTAAGGAGCCTATCAAAACGAGGAGTGGCATATATTTATATGTCCCCCAGTTATCGGTAATTAACCAGGTAAAAAGAACGTACCCGCCTACTACTGCTAATAAACTTTTCCAAAACTCTTTATTCATCTTTTGTGTCCCCCTTAATTTAATATTCGATACCTGCTCTTGCTTCAATGCCTTTTTCCATAGGATGCTTCACTGCCTCAATATAACTGATATAATCCACATCCGACTCAATGCTTGGTGGTAATACACGCCCCGTTAAGACTAATTCCATGGCCTCTGGTTTCGCTTGTAGGAGCTCTTCTAAACTTTGTAAGCATACAAACTCTGTCTCCACTGCTGCCAAAATCTCATCCAGTATGAGTACATCACATTCCCCTGTATCCATTACTTTCTTTGCAAACTTCACAGCCATATTAATTTCTTGCTTTAATTCACTTTTCTCTTCTTCATTAAGCGCCCAAGTAAATCCTCTCTCTTTTTCAAAGTGAAATACCTTAAACGCAGGCTCTAATGTTTTCAGCGTCTTACACTCTCCCGTATGTCCATGCTTTAAAAACTGAATCATAATAACCTTCATATTGTTTCCTAATGCACGTATCCCCAATCCTATGGCAGCTGTTGTCTTACCTTTTCCATTTCCACAGTATACTTGAGTTAATCCTTGCTTCATTTATTCACCTCATTTACTCAACATTGAACATACAATGGTTTTCTTTTAAATACTGCTGACGTTTCTTGTAATCTTGCATATACCTCTCTACTTCATCCCAGAAGCACTGACTATGGTTAAAATGTTTCAGGTGTGTTACTTCATGCAAAATCACATATTCAATAACCGATAGTGGTGCGCCTAAAAGCTTTACATTATAGGCTATATTTCCCTTACTCGAGCAGCTTCCCCACCTTGTCTTTTGCTTTCGTATGGTAATCTTATTGTACTTGCAACCTAATAAACCACAGTAGGTGTTCGTTAGTTCTGTAAAAAGCTTACTGGCTTCTTCTTTTCTATAATGCGCCATCAGTTGCTTGATGCCTACTACGTCATGTACATTCGGCACTTCAATATAAAAGCATTCATCTATTAGTTTTATACAACTTTTGTGATTTTTACTCTCTTTAACACTAATTTTTTTCAAAGTTCCTAGATGCGGAATCTCCCCCTGTGCGAGCCAATCGCACTTCTGCCTATGTGCCATCTTATGCTGCGTGGCTTTTTCTAGCCATTCTTTCTTCTTCTGTAGAAGCATTTCTATCTCTGTATCGGATACAGACCAAGGTGCTTTGACACATACTTTTAATGCATCGTCAATACTTATGGCTATTGTCTTACGATTTTGTCGAATCACATAATACATAGAAGCCTCCTTTAGATAGAATTATATACTAAAATCCGTGAATTTAAAATAGGCTAATTAAAAGCATGCTTTTAATTAGCCTATTTTCTTAAATCTCTTCTACAACTTCTAGTTCTGTAAGTTCCATACCTTCTTCTAATTTTTGCTCTTCTACGATTTCCATTTTAGAAATAGAGACTTCATAAGCCACTTTGCTAATAACATCGCCACTCTCTAATTTCTTTTGGTATTCTCTACTCTGTATGCGACCCCATACTTGAATATGAGCGCCTGTTTTAAGTCCTTGAGCATACCTTGCATTTCTTCCCCAAGTAATACATGGTATGTAATCTGACTTATGATAGGAACGATTCACTGCTAAAAGTAGATCTGTAATTTCTCTTCCAAAAGGAGTGGTACGATACACAGGGTCTTTACATACGAATCCATCAAGATAAATGGTGTTTTTATTTTTTAAGAGTTCTTGCTCGCTCACTTCTGTAATTTCTAAAGCAAAGATGGTGAGTATAAGACGATTCTTGCCATCTTCATACTGATTATATGATCTAAATTGCCCTGAAATATCAAATATTTTTCCTTCGATATTTCCTAAACTAGGCAATAATCTTTCTGATACTGTTACAGGTAAAATATCTGCTGAATCACTCAGTCTTGGTACCTCTAAATTAAAACTATAAAAGCCTTCTCCATAAACTTTATGGCTAAAAACAAGTTCACTTACCACTCTTCCTATAATGAGTACTTCATTATTTTCTAATATGTGCTCTGTCATCTTACACCTCTCCCTTATCCTCTTTTTGTTCTTTAACAGCTTTCATCTGTCACTATAAAATATATTAACCCTTGTACAATTTTATGCTTAATCTTTAATTTTTATTGTATTGTCCTAAATCGATGCCATAGAGCACCAATGCCGCTACACCAGCTAATACCCCGTCTATACTATCGAGAGAGGATGCTACACCAAATTCTTTCAGCGGTATAGTCTGACCATCTATAGTCGCTATACTTTGACCAATGCAACATTGCATTTCCATATATCCATCCGCTGTTTTTTGTGCGCTTGTGGCAGAGATATGGGCATCTTTACTCCAGCCGTAGGTAATGACAGTTTTATCTGAATGACGATACTTATCTGGGAGAATATAGTAATTGGTGTGCATATGACTAAGCACTTGCTGGGTGACGTGGACACGCTTGACTTTATTTTTCTTTTCATAAGCTTCAAATAAAATGACCACATGAAACTTAAGGTGTTCATACAATTGCTTTCTCATCGCTTCTTTGGATAAGTCTACGATAAGTAAATCACAGGCGTTTTCTTTCTCAAGTTCCTGTATATAGTGTCTAAGCGGCAAACGTTTATTATGCATATACAAAATATTATTTTCAGGAGAAATACAATGAACTTTTAGCCCCTTTGTTTGGGTCGTCTGGTAGATGAATTGTAAGGCTTGTCTGCTACTGTCTAGTACATTGGTAAGTGCAAGTGTAATCATATGTGCCTCCTTATGTAGTGTTTTCTTTTATTTTTTGTAGCTGCTTATTTTTTATGTATTCAAATCATTGGTAATGTTAGACTACTACGTATATATGTCACTTTCTCCACATACATATACTATATATTGTATATACCTATTGATTTTTAAATTTCTTTATGCTATTTTAAATACTATATAATAATCATTCTTTTCTGATCTTATAGGAGGTTTTTTATGGTACTCAATGATCTTATCACCCCTTATTTTACCCACTCTCTTACACCCCACCAGTCTGTCTACGACTTATTCCAATGGCATACAGTAGATACGATCCTCAAGGATCACCAAACTGGACAAGTTCTTGTACATATGAAAGACCTAGCGTTTCCTACCCATTTTTCTCAGACTGCTTGTGATATCATCGCTACGAAATACTTTAGAAAAAAACATGAGACGTCTTTTCGCCAAGTTGTTCATCGTATGGTTACTTTCTGGGTAAAGGCTCTCCTTGATGAAAAGCTCATTACCCCTGATGTAGAATCCACCGTTTACAACGAGCTAGCTTATATGATGCTTGCTCAGATGTGGGCCCCCAATAGCCCTCAATGGTTCAATACAGGCCTTCACCTAGCCTATGGCCTCACTGGCTCTCCCCAAGGTCACTTCTACTTTGATGAAGAAAAGCAAGAAGTAGTCCCCTCTCCTGATGCTTATACCCGTACCCAAGGCTCTGCTTGCTTTATCGTAAGCGTGACTGATACCTTGCTAGGCGACCATTCCCTTACGGACCTCCTCACCACTGAGACCAGGCTTTTCAAATACGGCTCTGGTGTAGGTACCAACTGGTCTAGTATTCGTGGCGAAGGCGAGCCCCTTTCTGGTGGCGGCAAGTCTTCAGGGCTCATGAGCTTTCTAAAGGTCTTTGACCGCAACGCTGGTGCCATCAAATCTGGCGGTACCACAAGACGTGCCGCTAAGATGAATGTCCTAGACATCAATCACCCTGAAGCACCTGCTTTTATCCAGTGGAAAGCCCATGAAGAAGATAAGGTAGTGGCACTTGGCAAGATGGGCTACGACACCCACTTTGATGGTGAGGCCTATGAGACGGTATCTGGCCAAAATGCTAATAACTCCATTCGCGTCTCCGACGCCTTTATGAAAGATATCTTCAATCCTGATGCTACCTTTGATTTCATCAATCGTATGGATGATGCCGTGGCCTATACCCTACCTACTGAAAAACTCTTTCAAGATATCGCCTTTGCCGCTTGGCGCTGTGGCGATCCTGGCATCCAGTTTGATGACACCATCAATAGCTGGCATACCTGCCCCTTCGGCGAAGATGGTGACACTACTTTCGACCATAACCGCATCCATGCTAGTAATCCCTGCTCAGAATATATGTTCTTAGATGATACTGCATGTAACCTGGCAAGCATCAATATCTTAAAATTCTATGATGTATCATCCAAAGCCTTTGATTTAGAGGGCTATCTTCACTGCATCAAACTGGTCCAGCTCGTTCTTGAATCAACCATTCATCAAGGCCAATTCCCTACATCTGAAATTGCTCGTAAATCCTATCATTTCCGTACCACAGGTCTAGGCCTTACAAACTTAGGTGCCCTCCTTATGCTTCTAGGCCTTCCTTATGATAGTGAAGAAGCACGTACTATCGCAGCAACGTTAATGAGCTTACTGACCGGCTACTCTTACTTCACCTCTTCACTCATGGCAAAGGTACTCTCACCCTTCACTTACTTCGCCCTAAATAAGCCTGCAATGCTTCGTGTGCTACGTAACCATGCACGTGCAGCCAAAGCTCTTTCTGACAACTTTGAAGCACTTTCTTATGCACCAGAGACGATTAACCATAGTCTCCTTAAGACTCTTGATTTTACTGAGCTCAGTGATGCTCTTCTTCAAGTCTGGAAAGACGTTCTTCACTATGGCGAAACCTATGGCTTTAGAAATGCACAAGTGTCTGTACTTGCACCTACGGGTACCATTGCCTTTGCGATGGACTGTGCCACCACTTCTTGTGAACCTTTCTTTAGTCATGTGGTGTATAAGAAATTAGTGGGTGGTGGCGTATTAGAACTGATTAATCCCCTGCTTCCTGACGCTTTAGCTAACTTAGGTTACACATCATCTGAGATAGATAGCATTGTCTCTTACGTTCTTCGCAAAGATCCACGCACCCAGTTCTTGCTTGATGGCAAACTAGAAGGTGCCCCTTACCTTAAAGAAAGTCACTACGCTATCTTTGATACCGCTAATACCTGCGGTACAGGTAAGCGTTACATCTCCCCTAATGGTCATGTAAAGATGATGGCAGCTCTCACACCTCATGTATCTGGTGCTATCTCAAAAACTGTTAATCTCCCCCAGGATGCTACTACGGATGATGTCCAAAATATTTATCACAAAGCATGGCAGTCCGGTGTAAAAGCCATCGCGCTATACCGGGATGGTTGCAAAACTTCTCAACCACTGAATACCTCCCTTAACACCACTGCTTCAGCAGACTTACACACGCTCTCTTATGACGCCTTACTAGCTTATGCCACTGAAATCTCCACACACTGTATTCCTACGCGCAAAAAACCAATAGGTATTCGCCATGCACATGTCCATGAAGCTGAAATTGGTGGCTTGAAGCTTTACCTTACTGTCTCTTTTTATGAGAATGGCAAGATTGGTGAACTGTATGTCTCTGCCGGCCGTCAAGGCTCTCTCGTCAAAGGCCTTTTAGATAGCATTTCCACCACCGTTTCAGAAATGCTCCAGTATGGTGTAGAACCTCAAAACATCTCTCGTATGTATCGCGGTCAGAAATTTGAACCTAGTGGCTTTGTTTCTGGTCATCCTTATATCAAGATGGCTGATTCGATCTCCGACCTCATCAGTAAAATCATCGATATCGAACTCGGTGACTATACCTACTGTCAAGTTAAGCCAGAGGGTGCAACGCCAGCTACGCCCCTAGTCCCAGCCTCTCCTTTAACTGCGGTTACATCCTATGATTATGAAGTATGTTCTGTATGTAAAAGCAATAAGCTCGTGAAAAATGGCACGTGTAAAGTTTGCACCCAATGTGGAACTACAACTGGTTGTAGTTAAACGTCACCAATTGGTAACTTCTGCATATGATATAGTAGGCATCTTGAGTTGACTCCCATGTAGCTTTCTTAAAGTGAGGCGACTTTGATGATTGACACATCACTGCGTACAACTAAAATTTATTTACTCAAACGACAACTAAGTGACGCCCTTGTAGACAATGATTATGACTTACAAAACACTGAAATTTTAACATTAAGTTCCGAACTCGATATTTTGATGCTTCCGCTTTTTAAAGAACAGTTAGATACCTGTAAAAGCATATACTACTCTCTTAACTGACATAATACTGTGCGATATCGTATAGATATGATAAAAGCTACATTACACTTGTAATGTAGCTTTATAGTATTTATGATTCTGGATATTGTCTACCTGTATGGTCGATGGTATAGCCTTCTTTTAAGATAAGGTCTGATACCGTCACAAACGTATACCCTTTTTGTTTAAGTCCCTTCACGATCGTATCTAGTGCATGCTTGGTGTACTTCGTATCATTATGCATGAGAATGATGGACCCTGAACCTAAGTTCTTATGTTTGAGTACCTTATCGATAAGTTGTTCTTTCCCGTATTCTTTCCAATCTAAAGAATCCACATCCCATTGTATTGTATAATACTGACATTCATTAGCTGCTTCAATGACTGTATTGTTGTATTCGCCATATGGTGGGCGGTATAACTTCGCATCTACACCAGTCAGTTCTTTAAGGGTGTTATGTGCAAGGCGAATATCCTTTTTGATCTCTTCCTTATCGAGTTTTGTGACATGTGGATGCTTATCTGAATGATTCCCTAATTCATGGCCCTCTGCCGCTATACTTTTAACTTCCTCTGGGTACTTACGTATCCAATCCCCTACCATAAAAAAGGTAGCTGGAACCTCATTTTCTTTGAGAATACTTAGAATTTCTGGAATATCACTGGCCCCCCACGCACAGTCAAAAGTAAGTGCCACTTTCTTTTCTTGGGTGTAGACAGAGTATATAGGCAGTAATCTCGGTTCATCCGCTTTGACTTGCCCTATACCTAGAAAACTTATTGCAACAAATAAAGCTATTTTTATATATCTTCCCATTTTTTTCTCCTTATCCTACTTTTCATATCTTTATTTTTGCATATTCCATCGGTTTTATTCGCAAAAAAATAAAATGCCCTTGTTTCCAAGAGCATTTTTATTATTTTATCACACGTTTCATTCCGATGATTGGCTTACCATATTCTAATTTACCCATGCAAATTCCTGTCTTTGGTGTACTTGCATGTACGATCTGTCCGTTACCTGCATAAATCGCTACGTGATCAATGTGACCGTTATAACCATAGAAAACTAAGTCTCCTGGTAAAAGTTGATCTTTGCTTACTTTATAACCGTTTGATGCATACTGTGATCTTGAACTACGTTGAAGATTAATCCCAAAGTTTTTAAATACTTGAGATGTAAACCCTGAGCAATCTGTACCTTTTGTTAAGCTATTGCCACCATAAACATAAGGATTGCCTAAGAATTGTTTTGCATACTCCACAACTTCATTTCCTAAGTACTTAGGATTTTCCGCTGGTGGTGTATTTGTTTCACTACGTGTATAAGGAACTGTTGCTAGCGTCGTTTCGTCTAGCTGTTCTCTATATATGTATCCTTCAATACCTTCTATTTCTACTTTATAATAGTTATCTATTTTTTCACTTACAAACACTGGGATATCTTGATTAATATAATTCACGATATTTGAGTCTTGATTTGGTTCTTCTCTTACAATTGCTTGCTCTGCAACTACTGTCGAAATAGCCCCTACCTTATCTGTTGGTAGTTGACCTTCTACTATACTATCAATAGTTCTGCCTTCTGGTTGCATATATGTAGCTGTGATATTATCTATTATATTTACAACGCTATTACCTTCTTTAGTAAGAACGTAGCCTTCTTCTGTCATTACTTTTTCAGTTGTAACACTTTCTGCTGGTGTAGCATTTACAGTAGCTGTTAAAGTCATACAAGTTAAAGCTACCACTCCCATTAATCTTTTCATAAAATGAATTTCCTCCTTATGTATTAATAAATGTCTTCAATGCACATTTATTAACTAAATGTTACATACTTATTATATACAAGAAATAATGCATTGTCAACCACGTAATATGTTGGAATTAATTGTAATAATCGCACAAAAAAAGAGACATCCTTTGGATATCTCTTTTTACTACTTATTTATTCGCTTTAACAGTCATTACCACTGTTTCACCTGCTGTTACTGGACCTTGGTGCATAGATTTAATCTCTACTTGATCCATATTTGTAACGATAAATGGTGTAATAGTTGGTTTACCTAATTCATTGATTTTATCAAAGTCAATCTCTAAGATAGGTTGACCTTTCTTTACATCTGTGCCCTCTTCAACTAAACGTGTGAAGCCTTCACCTTTAAGCTCTACTGTATCAATCCCTACGTGAATAAGTAGATCTATACCACCTTCTACTTCAATACCTACTGCATGGTTTGTTGGGAAGATTTGAACTACTTTTCCGTCACAAGGTGCTACTACTTTATTAGATGTTGGACGAATGGCAATCCCATCTCCTACCATTTTTTCTGCAAACACTGCATCTGGCACTTCACTTAATGCAACTGCATTTCCTGTAAGTGGTGAACATAATTCAATGCCTTTTAATTTTTTAAAAAAGTTAAACATTTGCGTCCTCCTTTATTCCAATATATTCTTTTATTGTTTCTGCGGTTTGTTCCGCTCTTGCTCCTAAGACAATGTGTATACATGTCTGAGATGGCCATATGATACCTGTGCCACCTAATTCACGTAACTCTTTTTCTTGTACACAAGCTTTATCTTTGACAGTGACTCTTAGCCTCGTTATACATGCATCTATATTAACGATATTATCTTTACCACCTAGGTACTTTATATACATAGGTGCACGCTGACTTAATTCAACCGCTCGAAGTCTTGGGCTAATTTTCACTGTTTCTGTAGGTGGTACATCTAAGCTTATGAGTTGAATAAGACGTTCAATCTCAATAGCTAGATACGCGACCTCATCCTCACACAAGGTAAGATGCTTTTCTTTATTAAGATATACACCTAAATGCTGTGCAATTTCATAAGATTTTGGCAACTGCTCTGCCACGCTTTCCTTGATAGCTAATCTTGGTATTTTACCTTTTGCATTAAGCTTAAGCATGATATTAAGATT
Source organism: Cellulosilyticaceae bacterium (assembly GCA_051656485.1). GTDB lineage: Bacteria > Bacillota > Clostridia > Lachnospirales > Cellulosilyticaceae > JBOFDK01. The sequence goes on along the minus strand of JBOGBZ010000011.1, from coordinate 13,766 downwards.
ATTCATGAATTGCTTCGTTACTGTCTTCTTAAGAGCAATTGGATACCCACCTTCTTCTTCAATAATTTCTATGCATCGACCAAAGATGCGGGTGGTTTTTATGGTTTCTTTAAGAGATTTTTGAGTTTTGGCAGCATGAAGGTGCAATGCTATAAAGGCTTGCTCTTCATCACCAATATCCATATGCATACGCTTTTTTATAAGTGTTCTTGCAATACCTGCCATCTGATATTCTGCCTTATAAAAGACCTTTATCTCTTCTAAAAATGGGTTTTCTATTTCCAGTCCCATTTGAAGTCTTGCTATGGCAAATTCAATGTGTTCTTTTATAGAACTTGTGTAGTTATCTATTAAAGATCCCATCTTATCTTGAGTAATCTTAAGATATTCTTCAATCACATACTCACTTTTTTCGCTCATGTGATGCATCGTACTTAAGTTGGATTTTGACTCAGTAGGACTTAGTTCATAAAATACCTTTTCAATGCTACCATCATTTTTTAACGAATCGCCTGTTTTTTTACCAAAGCCAATGCCCTTACTAACCAATACCACTTGTTTATCATCTTGCTTCGCTAGTACTACATTGTTGTTATATACCTTGATAATTTGGTACTCCATGAACTTGCCCCCTCGTCATTTTTAGATGTTTAATTTAGCTTTAGCTTCACTTACGTTGATTTCTTGAATTTTCTTTCTAAGCTCTAATACAGCTCCCGCACTTACTGATAATTCATCAACGCCCATTGCTAAGTAAGTTTCTGTAAGACTTGTATCTGCTGCTGACTCACCACAAATACCTACCCAGATACCTGCTTTATGACCATTGTCTACAATCATCTTAATGCTTCTTAATACAGCTAAGTTATGTGTATCATAAAGCTTCGCAATTTTTGCATTCATACGGTCTACTGCTAAAGTATACTGTGTTAAGTCATTTGTACCGATGCTGAAGAAGTCTACTTCTTCTGCTAATACATCTGAAATAAGTGCTGCTGCTGGTGTTTCAATCATCATACCTATTTCTAAATCTTCACTTACAGTAACGCCTTCTGCAATAAGTTCTGCTTTTGTCTCTTCTAGAATTTGTTTTGCTAATTTAAGTTCTTCTAAAGTAGCAATCATTGGGAACATGATGCCTAATTTACCGTAGCTACTTGCACGAAGTAACGCACGTAATTGTACTTTGAAAAGCTCTGGCTGATCAAGACAAATACGGATCGCACGGTATCCTAAGAATGGATTTTCTTCTTTTGGAATGTCTAGGTATGGAAGTTCTTTATCCCCACCGATATCTAATGTACGGATAATAACGCGGTCTTCCATCGCTTCAAGAACTTTTCTGTAAGCGACAAATTGCTCTTCTTCTGTTGGAAGTGCTACACCATCCATGTAAAGGAATTCACTTCTGAAAAGACCAATACCTTTTGCATCATTTGCTAATACGCCTTCGATATCATTTGGACTTCCGATGTTAGCATTTACTTCGATTTCTACGCCATCTATTGTACGGTTTGCAGTACCCATAAGCTTTTGTAAAGCTTCTTTGTATGCTTCATACTCAGCTTTTTTCTCTTCCCACTCTGCTAATGTCTCAGCAGATGGATTTTGGAATACTTGCCCACTCTTACCATCTAAGATAAGTGCAGCATTGTTTTCTAGAATTGTTAAGGCATCTTTCATCCCTACAACAGCTGGAATTTGCATTGTTCTTGCTAAGATAGCAGAGTGTGACATCTTCCCACCATCTTCAGTGATGAAACCTAATACATAGTCTTTATTGATTTGGATTGTATCTGAAGGGAATAAGTCCTTCGCTACTACGATAACAGGCTCATTAATATCTGCTAAAGATACTTCACGCTTACCTGTGATGATACCCATTAGACGCTTTGAAATATCATTGATATCTGCTGCTCTTTCTTGAAGGTATGGATCATCCATCGCTTCAAACATACCTGCAATAATGATTCCAGCTTGCTCTACTGCATAAGCTGCATTCCATTTATTATCTGTAATACCTTGAACAACTTGATCATGTAAATCTAAATCTTGTACAAGCATTTGGTGTACATCAAAAATTTGTGCATGCTCTTCGCCTACTTGCTCAAGCGCTTTATTGTAAAGCTCTTGTAGTTCAGTTACTGCTACTTCTTTAGCATTTTCGAATACTTTAACTTCTGCTTCAACATCTGTTATACAATGATTAGGAATAGTATTTGTACCAGTTTCTTTGATGAATACTTTTCCAATCGCTATTCCTTTGGAAGCTCCAATTCCCTCTAAAATCATGTTGTCCACTCCTACTCAGCTTCTATAACGTTTTTGATTGCTTCAACTGCTTGCTCTTCATCAGCACCATTTGCTGTGATAAGAATGCTATCGCCTTCTTTAGCTGCTAATGATAAGATGTTTAATAATCTTTTGGCATCTGCTGTCTTGCCGTCTTTTTCTAATGTGATTGTACTTGCGAATGTTGCAGCTGTTTTTGCCACTACGCCTGCTGGTCTTGCGTGTAATCCTGATTCTGCCTTTACGATAACTGTTAATTGTTTCATTTCAAATGACCTCCTGAATTTATATGCTTTTATAGTTATATGTTTACTTTTTTTCTAGTTTTTATAACCATTACTTTTAAAAAGTATAAAAAAAAGCATAAACCTCCCAAAGTACATAGTGTCCATTGGATAAAGTTTATGCCTGATTTTGTCAGTAACATACTTTAATCGTTATTTCGATTTTATTATTTATTAACATTAGTTAATCATATTATATAATATCCATTTACTCTTGTCAACATATGCTACAAACTATATAAATTTTTCCTATCTTTTATTGAATTTTACTCAATAACTCACTTGCAGCTTCTTCATCTAATACAACTGTTACATTTGGATGGAATTGTAAGATTGATGCTGGAACGCGTGGATCTACCTTACCTGTAAGCATTTCTGCAAGGATAGGTGCTTTACCTTTTCCACTTGCAAGTAAAAGGATTGATTTTGCTGTCATGATTGTCCCAATTCCCATTGTAATAGCTTCTGTTGGTACTTCTTCGATAGAACCGAAGAATCTTGCATTATCTTGTATTGTTCTTTCGTCTAATTGTACACGGTGTGTCGCTGGTTCGAACACATCACTTGGCTCATTGAATCCGATATGGCCATTTGATCCGATACCTAGTACTTGGATATCTACACCACCTGTAGCACGTACAAGTGCATCATATGCCTTGCTTTCTTCTGTGCTATTCGCAGCCATACCATTTGGAATATGTGTACGTGTCACATCGATATCTACGTGGTTAAATAAATTGTCTTTCATGAAGTAGTCATAGCTTTGGTCATTTGATTTTTCGATTGGGTAGTATTCATCTAAGTTGTATGATGCTACTTCTTTGAAGCTAATTTCGCCAACTTTATTTTTTGTGATAAGCTCTTTGTACATACCAACTGGTGTGCCACCTGTTGCAAGACCTAAAACAGCGTTTGATTTTACTTTAAGTAAGTTTGCAATGATATTTGCACCTTGTGCGCTCATTGCATCGTAGTTTTCTGTTACGTAGATTGTCATGTTGTTTAACTTAATTGTTTTCATAAATTACTCTCCCTTTGTTTATTGTGTAAATGACTTTTACATCTTCATCAAAAATAATAATATCTGCATCTTTGCCTTTATCTAAAGTACCTTTTACATCATCAACGCCTATGGCTTTTGCTGCATTGATACTTGCGAAAGCTACTGCTTTTTCAATTGGGCATGTGGTATGTCTCACGATGTTAGCCACCGCTTCATTGAGTCGTAAAATACTTCCTGCTAGTGTGCCATTTTCCAATCTTGCACTACCATCTTTTACCACTACTTTTTGACCACCTAATGCGTAGTCGCCTTCTTTACAGCCCCCTGCACACATACAGTCTGTAACAAGTACAAACTTATCTGGTGCTTTCGCTTTCATAACGAGTGGGTAAAGACCTTTGTTTACATGGATTGTATCACAAATCATTTCACAGCTTACATCTGTTGCTAGTGCTGCACCTACAACACCTGGATTACGATGGTGTAGTGGTGTCATAGCATTGAAAAGGTGTGTGGTGTGGCTAATGCCACAAGCTATACCTTCCATTGCTTGGTCATAATCTGCTGAGCTATGCCCCATAGATAGTTTAATATCTGTGGTATTTGAGATTTCTTTAATGAACTCGGTAGCCCCTTGAATTTCTGGTGCTATCGTAATAAGTCTAACAATATCTTTATATGCTTTTACATAATCTATGTCTTCTTGTGTTGGGTTCACAATGTACTTACCATTTTGTGCGCCTTTGAATGCCTCATTAACGTAAGGTCCTTCCATATGCACACCAATGACTTCTGCTCCCATACAACCTTTTTCTTTTACAACTTTTGCTGCTTCTAATGCTGTTGTGATCGCTTCTTTTGACATTGTCATTGTCGTTGGTAAAAATGATGTAACACCATTTTCACAGATCCCTTTAGCGATTGTTTCAATGGCTTCAATCGTACCATCCATCGTATCTTTTCCATGATATCCATGAATATGCACATCAATAAAACCTGGTGATACGTAATGCCCTTTAGCATCGATTACTTCGATACCTTCTGGTAGAGCATCCTCGTCTATAATGTCAATTATCTGATCTTGAAAGAGTAGTACTTTGTTTGTTAAGACTTGCTCTTCATGCAATATTTTACCATTTTTAATTGCTTTCATAATACCCTCCTTTTCACAAATAACTAGGCACCTTCGAAGTGCCTAGTTATTTGTATTATCATGCTGATTCTTCAATTAGTCAATAATTTCTATCACAATGGAGTCATTATTGCTAATAAAATCATTGCTTAACCATAGCTTATCTAACTGCATTACACTATCAAATACACCTTCTTGTGCATTGCCATTGATTGTAAAACTACGCTTGCCAGCATTTGTATTGCTATAGTTTAACACAACTTTTGCATTTCTAATCTTAATTTCAAATGTTGTCGCTTCGAATGGTATATCCTTAGAAGGTTGAATCCATACACCATCGAATTGTGGCTCTATACCAAATACGAAACGGATAAGTGTTTTAAGCATAACGTTTGAACTACCTGTTTGCCAATCTTGCATAGACTCCCCATCAATTTGCTTTTCTTCATTGAAGCCGTATGAGTTTGGCATAACGTAAGGTGATACAGATACTTTTTCATGAGTAAGTGGTAGACATTTCGCAAGTTCATCCCACGCTTTTTCTGTCTCGCCCATTCTGAAGAGTGACATAACCCCAAATGTACTTGCATGGATGTATGCTGCTCCATTTTCTGCTGTACCTTTTGGTAAGTTTGGTATACGACCAACCCCTGGTGTGCCTTTTTCAAAGTGTGGCTCAAATGTCTTAAGGCCATATTTTGAACCAAGTCTATCATACGCACCTAAGATTGTATCTTTGATGCTTTGGTCTGCATCATACATACCCGCAAGTACCCAGAATGCATTTGAAGTGATACCATCACGTGCTACATTATCTGGATCACAGTAGCCACCTACTAAGTAATCTCTTTCATCTCCCCATCCGTGTACGATACGCTTATCACCTACTTCATTTTGGATGACTGCATATTTGTTAAGACCGTCTGCAATTTCATCCATCGCCACTTGATAAGCATCGATCTTATCTTGATACTTCTCTTTACCAAGAAGTGTAAGAAGTTCGATCATTTCTTTACAGTTTTGGTATACCTGAAGTGTTGCCATTACAGATACCCCTGTACCGTATTCTTTGCTCTTATCTTTACTTACACCAAGACCATCTAACGCATCATTCCAGTCACCGTATAATGCACATACACATTTTGTGAACTCATGGTCACGGTTTGTAAGAAGGTAATCCATAATATCAAACATATGTTGAAGTACTGAGCTTTCTTTGTCTAGCTTCTTCGCAATATGTGCTTTCTCATTCACAAAGTCGTAGTATCCACAGTTTTCTTCTAAGAAACTGAAGTCTTGTGTGAAACGAAGGTAAGTTGCAATAGTAGAGATTACCCATACACCTTGGTCGATGAATGGACGAAGGTCCATACCTGGTGTGTCTCCTTCAAAACGAGGAAGTGAGTATTGTCTTGGACATCTACCATCTGGTTGGATGAAGTTAAGTCCTTCAAGCATTTTTGCTCTTGCTACTTCTGGCTCCCAGAATACAAGACCTTCTATCGCTTGGAATACATCACGAATACCGATAAGTGAGAAGCTTGACAACTGGATGTAACCTTTGATTACTGAGCAAAATTCTACTTGCTTCTTAAGATGCTCGAAGAATGAGTTGAATACTTCTTCTTTGATTTTTCCACCAAGGCGTTTACCAAAAGTACCTTTCATATCTGCTTGTCTTTCTGTCTCTACAGCAATCATTTTTTCTTCTACTGTATCCATATAAGCTGGGCTTGGTACTTCTTTGATCGCTACTTCCATATCTTCATCTTCGAAGCAGTAAGTCATCACTGTATCCACGCGCATACTTGCACCTGGCTTAAGTTCCATATGTAGCATATCTGCTGCTACTGATACTTCTGTAAAGGTTGCAAGTTTCTTTGTATCTTCACCAAATGTACCATTAAAGAGTGCTTGTGGTGTATGTAATGAACTTCTAACACCACCTACATAGTCATTTCTTGAAGCTGTCTCTTCAGCTTTAACAAGTGTTGCACCTTCTGTAAGTGTAAGGTTACGTGTGAATACACCATAGTTTGGTGCCATAGCCCCACGGTCACGCTCTTCGTATACTTCGATTAAGAAGTTATCTAAGTTTTGACCTTCTTTCTTTTCTACCACACCACTTTGTCTGAACCATCTATTTTCTGCCCCTTCCATTACTGCATTTTTGAGGAATGGATTGAAGTATGATGATACGAAGAACTCTTTTGTTTCAGCTGTTGTATTTTCTGCTGATAAAGTGAAGTACATCTTCTTATCTTCATCTACGAAAGTACGAATCGCAAAAGTCACACCTTCTGTCTCTGTTACGTAGTACGCAGATGCTTTTGTAAAGACTGAGTAACGCTCTGTCTTAATTTGCTCATCCATCATTGGTACGGAAAGGATTGGCACGACATTGTACTTCTCTTTACCTTTAAAGCCTGCAAAGAATGCAATTTTTGGCTCTTGTCCTTCAGATGCACGTAGGTATGGAGAGAAAAGACCTTCATTGCTGTGCATATAGCCTGATGCATATACCCAGTAGTTAAAACCATTTTGTCCAAATGGGTAACGGCAGTCCCCATCTTCTCTTGGGATTGCTAAAATATTGTTATCTTCAATAAAGTATGCCTTACCTGGCATTTCTTTTTCACTCGCAAGTACTTGGTCATTTTGTAAACGATGATAAGATGTTGTAAATTTTTTTACATTTTGTTGAAAGCTCATTTTTTTCACCTCATAGTTATGTTGTTAGTGTATAAACTATTTTTCGATAAAAAGCCACTTCTGCAACTGTTCTACGAGTTGTAAAAGTGGCATCTTGGTTGCACTAGAATAATTGTTTTGCTGGGTTGAATTCAAAATCTCCATCACCAAAGATTGCTTCTACTAAAGCATCTAGAGTTACTTGATTCAAACCACCTGTTACAATTACATAGTCACAGTATTCTTCTAAGACTTTTGCATCTTCTGGACTTCTTGTTGCTACACCAATAATTTTCTTTGTTGGGCAGAAGTCTCTCACATACTTAAGCGTCTCGATTTGTTCTTCAAAACAGTATGCATTAACTGTTGTAAAGATAACATAATCAGAAATAATGGCAATATCGCCTACTGATACCATCTCCATATGAGTTGGTCTCCATGGCATGATAGCTTCTTTTGTATTATTATGGTAGCCAAGTTTCTTCACTGTATCTTCAATTGATAACTTCTCATAAAGGTTAATAGCATCACTCATTACAAGACGTGCTGGATTCCCAAAGATAACACCTAACTTTTGGCTTTCTTCTAATTTTACTGGGAAGTCTTGTTTGTCACCTTTGTAAAGGATAAGTGATTTTTTTGCAATTTCATAAGCAATCTTATCACCATATGCTTTATCAAATTCTTTTTCTTCTGGGAACTGTCCACAGCTATATTTCGCTTTGTATTCAAGTACACGTAGACACGCTTCATTGATACGGTCTTCTGTTACTGTTCCATTTTGCACACATTCTTCCATGAAATCTACATACCACTCACCTGCACATGTAGACATGACAATGTCACATCCAGCATTCATAGACTCCACAAGTGGCTGTCTTTCACCATAAGCATCAAGTACAGCTTTCATGATAAGGTCATCTGTAACAACAAGACCATCAAAGCCTAGTTCGTTACGTAAGTAATCTACTACTTTTTTAGACATTGATGCTGGTTTTTCTGCATCTAGTGGTGGGAAGATACCATGATGCATCATGATACTACCAAGTCCATTTGCAATAGCTTTTTTGTATGGTACAAGCTCTACATCAAGTAGACGTGCCATATCGCCTGGATGTACATCCATCTTGAAGTGTGTATCTTCTTGAGTAAGTCTCATACCTGGGAAGTGCTTACCACATGCTACGATACCTTCTTCTTCAAGACCACGGATGAATCCTGTACCCATATCTGCTACTACTTCTGGCTTACTTGAGTACATACGGTTATCTACCACTGGCACACCATTGATACGGTCATAGCTTACATCAAGTACTGGTGCGTAACATACATCCACACCTGCATACTTAAGTTCTTTTGCTACATGCTTTCCTTGCTCATATGCCATAGACTCATCATTCGCGAAGCCCATAGCCATATTTCCTGGGAACATTGTTGTTCCTTTATGTATCGCTGTAAGTTGTCCACCTTCTTGGTCAATTGTTAACAGGATTGGAATGTTGAAACGATTTTCTGCTGCATGTCCTTGGATACGTTTGTTCATCTCACGTAACTGATCAAGACTTCTCACATTTGTACCTGAGAAGAAGATGATGCCGCCTAATTCACCTTTTTTGTTCATTTCGATAAGTGACTCTGGTAGGTCTTCATATCCTTGATAGTATTGTAAAAATGTTTGTCCAATTTTTTCTCTTAATGTCATTTGACTGAATACTTCTTGTACGTTAAACATAGTTTCCTCCTATATATTTCCCTTGTCTACAGTTGTTATTGCCAATGTCCCGAAGGTACTTGGTAAGTGAAAGTTCGGATGCTCCCACTCAATTTTATTCCAACATGCATATTGCTGGTCTTCACTTCCACCGCAACGATAGAAGTTACCATGCCACATGTTTTTTTCAATTTTATAGCCACACATTGCTTCTAATATTGCGATGGGGATTTGTATCATAAGTGTCCAACCATCTTCTAAGCGTTGTGTGTGAATGCTTATTTCCTTAGCTTCTGCTTCAGTTATAAGTCTTCTTTCTTCTGTGTTATCTTTATACGCTAAATACAATGTTCCACTACAGTTCATCTCGATGTTAAAATAACTACCACCTTTTTCACTGTTTGGTGTTAAGAAAAATTCAAAGCAGCTATCATTGTACACAGGGTCATTTAAGCATTTTGCATCTGCCCTCACATATTCATCCTCACCTATTACATTAAGACAAATGTGATTGTTACTAATGACACACTGTACATAAGTTAGCTGCTTCTTTCCTCCTTGATACCAAGGATACTCATCTATAATGACCGAAGGGGCGATACTCCAATTCGGAGCACCTTCCCCAAAGTCATATACTGTATATAACTTTTCCATATATAACCTCTTATAATCCTAAGAAATCAGTCATAACCTTACTAATTTGTTTTGCTTCTTCTTCTGATGACATTTCAGTGAATACGCGAATGAGTGGCTCTGTACCAGAGAATCTTGCGATAATCCATCCACCATTTTTGAAGTATACTTTTGCGCCATCTTCATAACTTACTTTTTCTACTTCTATTCCAAACTCTGGAAGTTTTTTCTCATTAAATAGCAAATGTACTAACGCTTCTTTCTTCTCTAAAGAGAATCTGAAGTCTCCTTCTGTCATAACAAAGTTACCGAATTGTTCGTGTATTTCATCAAGCATTTCTGCAAGACGTTTCCCCGTTACACAAATCATTTCTACAAGTAAACCTGCAGCAAAGATTCCGTCTTTGCCTTTAATATGTCCACGAATGGTAAGACCACCGCTACTTTCTCCACCGATTACTGCATCTTTTTCTTCCATCTTAGCAGAAATATGTTTGAAACCTACTGGCACTTCATAGCACTTTTCTCCGAACTTTTCTGCGATAGCATCTAAAAGGTGTGTTGTTGCAATGTTTCTTACTACTGGTCCACTCCAGCCTTTATACTTGAGAAGATAGTAATAAAGGAGCGCCATGATATCATTTGGATGAATATAGTTTCCTTTTTCATCAATGATTCCTAGACGGTCCGCATCGCCATCTGTTCCAATACCGATATCATATTTTTTCTCTACAACCATATTTGCAAGTCTTGCAAGTGTCACTGCACTTGGTGAAGGTAAACGACCACCAAAGGTTGTATCATGACGATCATGAATCACGTCTACCTCACAACGACAGCTAATAAGTAATGCTTGTAGTGAATTTTTAGATACCCCGAACATTGGGTCTACAAGGATTTTTAATTCATTATCTCTGATTGCTTGCACGTTAAGCATATCAAGGATTGTATCAATGTATTCATTGAATGGATTGATTTCTTTTACTAAGCCACATGCTTTTGCTTCTTCATAAGGCATAGACTTAATATCTTCTTTAGAAAGTGTAGCAATGACACTTTCTACTTTTTCTGTCACTTCTTCAGTGGCATCTCTTCCACCGAGTGTGAAGATCTTAATACCATTGTACTCAGCTGGGTTATGGCTTGCAGTAATTGCTATACCATAGTGGTTACCATTATTTTTTGCATAGTGCATAATAATAGGAGTAGGAGAAATTTTATTGATAAGTTGCACTTGTATGCCGTTTCCTGCGATTACTTCACTTACCCACATAGCGGATTTGTCTGATAAGAAACGTCTATCATACCCTACTACTAACCCTTTTTCTGTAACATTCTCTTCTTTCATAATGTTTGCAACAGCTTGTGCAACAAGCACTATATTGTCTTTTATGTAGTCTTCACCGATGATAGCTCTCCAGCCACCCGTACCAAATTTAACCATTATTATTATCTCCTTTATGCTTTATCAATAATGTAACTTTTCCCCCAAGGCATTAACCCTTAACAGCACCTGCTGTAAGACCTTTAATAATATATTTTTGTAAGAATAAATAAACAATTAACATTGGAATAACTACAAGGATAACTGCTGCTGACATCAGACCGTAGTCTGTACCATACTGTGAACTAATTGTATCAAGGATCGCACAGATTGGTCTTAAGTCTTTTTTACGAATAAGAATCTTTTGGATGAAAAGGTCATTATATGACCATAAGAATGTGAAGATTGCTACTGTAGCAAATGAAGGTTTAGAGATTGGCACAACAATTCTTGTAAAGATTTGCCATGGTGAACACCCTTCTACTACTGCCGCTTCTTCAAGTTCTAATGGAATACTTGCCATAAACCCTACCATGATGGTAATGGCGAACGTTAAGTTACCGGCTATCTGTGGTAAGATAACTGCTGGATAAGTACTGATCATGTTTAACTTAGAGAAAATCATGAAGATTGGAACGATTGTTGCAAATGCTGGGAAAAGTAATGCTGCAATTACCATTCCATAAACTAAGTTTTTACCTTTGAATTGGTATCTCGCTAATACATAAGAAGCAAGACCACCAAAGAACATAACTGCAATTACTACTGTTCCTGAGATAATTAAACTGTTGATATACGCTTTACCGATACTCTGACGACCAAATGCTGTGATATAGTTTTCCCAGTTTAATGATGTAGCAAAACTAAATGAATCCTTTAGAATCATGCTTTTTTCTTTAAATGAGTTGTTAAGTACCCAAAGTAATGGATAAATGGTTCCTGCTGCCCATGTAATAAGGAATACATGCATTAATGCTCTTCCGATTGAAAATTTTCCTGTTGGCCCTGAACTCTTTTTTAACTTCAAGTTTTTTGGCACACTTGTTGCTAAGTCTTGCGCCATAATTGCACCCTCTTTCTATGAATAAGTAGATATTACTTTCTTTTTTAAAATCCGTTTTACATATCTTCTTCTTTTAAGAACTTGTTAACGATTAGTGAAATACCAAGACCAAGTATAACGATTAATACAGCGATTGCACTACCGTATCCTACTCGGTAAGATTCATAAACCATATCGTACTGTAATGTACCTAGTAAGTATGATGCCCCAAGTGGATTTCCATATGGTGCGATAACCCATGCTAAGTCGAAGATCTTAAGTGTACCTGTGATTACAAGTACAAGACATGATTTGATAACACCTTTTAATAGTGGAATCGTAATGTAAATCACTTTCTTGAATCCTGTAATACCATCAAGATATGCTGATTCATAGATATCTTCTGGAATTGCTGCAATACCTGTTAATACGATTACAAAGTAGAAACCTACATATTGCCAAACCGTTGGGATGGCAATCATATAAAGTGCTTTCGCTTCGTCTAACCAATAAACTGGATCGGCACCAAATTTTGCTAGAAGTGTATTTAACATACCTGCTCTCATATCATAGAAAAGAACGAACATAAGACCGATTGCTGTAGCTGAAATAACAACTGGGAAGAAAAATACTGTACGATAGAATTTTTGTCCTCTCTTAATGTTATCTACGAAGATTGCTAATAAGAAGCCTAATCCTACCTCAAATACTACTGTTAATCCCATCATGATAAATGTGTTTGTAAGTGCTGTATGGATGTTTGGGTCACTAAACATCATTTTATAGTTCTCTAGTCCAATCCAAGTTCTTGTTAGACCTGTAATATCTGAACTGCTGTGGAAACTATTGAAAATACCTAATAAGAAAGGTATGTATAAAAAGCAAAGCATAAATGCTACTGTTGGTAATAAAAAGAGCCATATAATTTTCTTATCTTTATAAATCAATGTGGATCCCCCTTCCGAAGTGTTGTATATCTTGTTTTAGAAAAGAATAACAGTTGATGTCTCTAGACATTCAACTGTTATTCTTTGACATCTGAGTCTTCTTGATTAATTTATTATTCTCCAGCGTTGTGGATTCTGATAGCTTCGTCTACAACTGCTGTAGCATCAGCTTTACCTGTTGCAAGAAGTGGAACTTGAGAGATGATGTACTTGTATCCTGTTGGGCTGAACCAGCTATCAATAGGAGCACTCATCTTTGTAGCAGCTTCTTTAACAACTTTACCTTTTTCACCTAATCCGCTTAATCCGTTTGGTGTAAGTGGAGCAGCTGGAACACTACCGATGTTATCTACGAATAATTGGATAGCATCGTTAGATGTCATGTATTTTACGTAGTCAATACAAGCTTGACGTTTAGCTGGGTCATCCCAAGCTTTCTTTGTGATATAGTAACCGCTTGTGAATCCAGCTACCATTTCTTTACCGTCTCCTGCTGAACCTGGCATAGCTGGTACTGAGAATACTTCTACGTCTGTCATATCTTTTAATGCACCGATTACCCAGCTACCATCTAAGAACATACCTGCTTGTTTTTCGATGAATGCTGTTTGTACAAGGTCATTCTTTGTTGAAGCTGTATCAACTGGGAATGCTTTCATATCGTTTAATGTTTTGAATGCGCCTAAACCTTTTACCCATGTATCTTT
>JBOGBZ010000010.1:0-6491 GCA_051656485.1 Cellulosilyticaceae bacterium | reverse complement strand
AGAGCATAATTTTTAGAAAGTCTTAAGAATTATAGGTGGGTCATCTTAAGGTTTAATGGGTAGAATAGACATAGAAAAAACTTTGAAGAAAGAAGGGAGCTCTAATGAGACAAGCAATCATCAATACTTTTAAGAACTTCAAGTGGAATAGTAAGCGCATGGTGCTTTTTAGTATTATCTATAAGATGCTTGCGTTATTTGTCATTATACCTTTGAATTATCTGTTGTTGAATTACTATATGCAGCAGGCTGGGATTGGACAAATGACCAATACCGAGATGTTGAAGTTTTTATTAACTATACCGGGAATCATAGGCATTCTATGTATCGTAGCTATTTCTTTTATAGCAATCTTTATCGAAATGGCAGTCCTCATCTATATGGCAAAAAAAACCCATGAACAGCAACAAGTAAGCTTGCTAGAAGGTGCGATTAATGGCATACGTATTATTCCCAAAAAAATAAGTAGATACCATATCAGAATGGTGCTGATGGCGGCAATTATAGGGCCCCTTACAGGACTTGGGTTATCCAGTGCGATGATTAAAGAACTGGTAGTGCCGTCTTTCATTAAGTTTGCAGTGTGTAAAACATGGCAAGGCACAGCAGTATTTACTCTACTGATGCTAGGCTTATGTATATTACTTGTGAGATGGCTTCTAGCCTTACCTATTTTTATCATTGAAGAAGTCACATTAAAAGAAGCCTTCAAAAAAAGTATACAACGGTACAAGACAATCAAGTATAAACTTATAACGGCCGTAGTCTTCTGGGGACTTCTGATGGTAGTTCTACAGGGGATTGCATTCGTCACATATATAGCGATAGGCACAGTAGGTATTACACTTTTAACACCATGGCCTATGGTAGCAGGAGGCTTTATCAATCTGTATAGTACACTATTTGTCATAGGAAAAACGGTATTCGGTCTAGTGATGCTTCCGATGTTTATTTCCTTTTTAGTAGAGATTTATTATGTATATGGCCATCAAGGTGCAAGTCAGCGTATATTTAAACCTGTAGCAAACTATGCAGAGATTGATGTTATGCTGACGAAAGATGGCAAAGTCGTACTCTTTCACGATAGCAATCTAAAAAGACTTGCCGGTGACCCACGCACGATTAAAGAAATGACACTAGAAGAAGTCCAAAAAGTAGACATCGGCACATCCTTTAGTCCTGAGTATGCAGGAGAGAGGATACCAACCTTAGAAGAAGCATTAATGGTAGCGAAAAATCGTATCAAGCTCAATATCGAGATGAAGCCTACGGGAGATAGCTGGGAATTAGCAGTAGAAGTAGGACGACTAATAGAAGCTCATGGCATGGAACAACAAGTAGTCGTATCCTCCCTAAACTACGAAGCAGTAAAAGCTTTCAAAGAGTACTTACCAGTGACAAGAGCAGGATACATCCTAAGCCTTGGATTTGGAGACTTCACCAATATCGATGCAGACTTTATAGCAGTAGAATACGGCCTACTAACCAAAGGCCTCACACAAGCTATGAATAAGATGGGGAGAGAAGTCCACGTATGGACTATCAATGATCCGATACGTGTAAGAGATGTGGCGAGATTAGGTGTGGACAATATTATCACAGACTCAGTAGAAATGGTGCAAGCAACGCTAGACACAGTAGCCTACGATAATGTAGATAGCCCATACCATAGGTTTTATTACATCACCTATCTCCTACAACGTTACTTTAAGATTTAAACAAGGGTTTACGAGTTTTTCTTTGGTGTTGGAAAAGATTATCCAATTCATTTGATTTGATTAGGATAGACCAATAGGTATATAATATAGATAAGATAAATAATAAAATAAGAGTTATAGGTAAACTAATGAAAATAACCAATTATGAAGATATGATAATGAAAAGAGCGATGGATATATTTGCTCAGGAAGGATTAAAGTTCTTTGGTATTGATAAAGAGGTAAAGGAACTTGGACCTACAGAGTTAGTAGTATTAGAAAGTAAGAATATGTTTATGGATTATACCTTCCTTATGGAAGATGATACTTATATACATTTTGAGTTTCAGACCACCAATAAAGGTATAGCTGACTTAAGGAGATTTAGGGCTTATGAGGCACTGTTAAGTCATCAAACCGGTAAAGATGTGATAACTTATGTTATTTACTCAGGAGACATTATAAATCCAAAAGACAGTCATCAAACTGGAATAAGTGAGTATAGAGTAAAAACTATATCTATGGCGAGTAAAGATGGAGATGAAGTATTTAATACTATTATAGACAAAATACAATTAGGAAAAGATTTAACAACACAGGATATTATAGAACTAACTTTTACACCAATAATGGGTGGAAAGAAATCTAAGGTGGATAAGATATTACAGGCTATTAGGGTGATTAAAAATGTAAATAAAAAGTATAGATCTGATGTTGAATCGATACTTTATGCATTTGCAAATAAGTTTTTAAATGAAATAGATTTGGAAAAAGTAAAGGAGGAATTAAGGGTGACAGAAATAGGTAAAAGTTTGATTGAAGAGGGAGAAAGAAAAAAGGCGCTTGAAATAGCGAAAGAGTTACTAGATATTCTTTCCGTAGAAATGATTGCTAAAAAGACTGGATTAACAGTAGAAGAAGTTGAGGCACTTAAGAGTAAATAATAAATACAATGAGACTAAGAAATATGATTTTACGAGGGCACACCAAACAACAAGGTCACACAAAACAAGGGCTATTGCACTGATGTGCAATAGCCCTTGTTTTAGTGGAGCACATCCACCTCTTCGCACGTTGTCGAGTGGAAACCAGGCCACTTGAAAGTATCATCATCGTGAAGGGGTGCAGGGTGAAGGATAAGCTTACCATCCTCCAAAAGTTCCGGATTGTACTTTTCAATATGGCTAAGAACATCTTGTCTTAAAGTTGTAAGAATGTCTTGGTAAAGGTCGTGCTCTACGAGGTTAGATGTCTCATAAGGATCGTTATTTAAGTCGAAGAGAAGCTCAGCACCACCAAATTTATTGATGATGTACTTTACATTATGACGCATCGCACAGAATGTAGTATTCTCGCAGTTACCGAAGAAGAGTCGGTCTTCTTGTTGGTTTAGGATCGTAAAGACGCTCTCACCATCTAATCCTTCAGGTCTTTCTAAGCCCACCATCTCAAGGATAGAAGGATAGATATCACTAAGTTCTGTAAGCACATCACAACGACGCCCTTTAAGTTCTTTCATCACACCATTTGGTGGACGAACGATAAATGGTACATGAGCAGCACCTTCAGTATAGGTGAACTTAGCGCCCATATGATGGTCACCCATCATGTCGCCATGGTCAGAGGTGAATACAATCCAAGTATTATCAAAAAGACCTTCTTCACGAAGTCTAGCAAAGAGTAGACCAAGTGAGTAATCAATCTGAGTAATACAAGCATAGTAAGCACGTTTAATAGCCTGAAGCTGCTGTGGCTTAAAGAGGTGCATATTGTTAAGTGCGAAAGTATGCTTTAAGTAACCTTTAGGCATAGTATCTAAGTCATGAGACCAGTCGCCGTATACGGGAAGTGGCAGCTGGATGTTATCATAGATTGCCCAGTAGTTAAAGCAAGGATCAAGTGGTGGATGTGGTTTTGAAAAGCTTGTCCACATAAAGAATGGACGTGTCGTATCACGTGTCTCGATAAAGTCGATGGATTTATCGACAGTCCAAGTGGTAAGGCTGTCATTCTCATGAACTGTAGAAATCACAGGTTCCACTTCATTTTCACCTACGCCGTGGTGCTTTGGATTGGCTACAGTAGATTTGTGTCTATACTCTCTGTAGTAGTCCAGTGGTAGAAGCATATGCTCGAAGCCATAGTGTGCTCTAGCGGGTTCGAAGTGCATCTTACCTACGGCACGGGTTTGATAACCGTTTTCGGTAAGAAGCTTAGGAAGTGTGGTATTTCTAGTCATGACATCATAGTGATTTTGATTGTTTGTAATGCCAGATACATAAGCTTTTTTTCCGGTCATAATGGTTGTACGTGAAGGGACACAGATAGGACAGTCTGCATAGCAGCGTGTAAAAGTAATCCCTTCACTTACAAGCCAATTAAGGTGTGGCGTATAGATGGCATCATTGCCAAGTTTTTGAATGGTATCAAAACGTTGTTGGTCAGTTGTAATGAGTATAACATTAGGTTTAGTATTCATGGTGTCCCTCTCCTAGTCACATATAATAGATATAAATATTGTACTATATTTTACAAACAAAGCCTATAAACCAAACTATTTTAGCGATTTAAAAGGCATCTGACACACACTGGTTTACAATTTGTAAATAAAAGTTTACATTTTACAGTATTTCTTGAAGATAGATAGGAGCGGCATCTAACAGAAGGTTCTCATATTCACTGCGTACACTGTACTGAATACCAGGAAGTGCAAAGACACTGCTTACAGTTGTGACGCCATCACCGTCTAAGGTATAGATGCAATCAATAATTTTTCCATCTATCCATTGTCTATTATCGCAGAAGGGGACAGTCTGAAAAGACTGAATCGTAGGGGTGCCTTCTCCAGCGATGACAAACAACATAGTATTTTCGTAGATATCAGGAGTAAGTGATTGATTGAGATGGTCTAGAAAAGCATTTTGCAAACTCATATGTTTGTAGGGAATAGGATATTGTTTTTGGTTATATTGGTAGGTGAGATAGTCACCGTAAGTTCTGCTAGGAAGCATTTCTGTAAGAGCCGGAAAAGTTTGCATGAGATAGTCAGGGAGGACTGCATAGGGAGGCAGATTCTTATAAAGATGCATTCTTAAATAAAGGTGAATAAAGTCTAATGAACGATAGGAAATATGCAGTTCGCCACCGCATAGATAGCTAAAGCTAGAGCAAAAACCAGCATTAGGCGTACCTATAAGAAAAAGCTTTTTTATATGAAAGTCGTAAGGAGGTTTTTCGATATAGTATCTAGCGAGTAAGCCACCTGTACCGTGAGCAATGATATCAAAAGTCTTACTACCCGTAATAGAGGATACTTTTTTTAGGAGAGGGATGAGATAATTTTTCACATTGTAACTAGCAGATTTACGCCAATCATAATACAGGACAAAGAAATCTTTGGAGGATACTAAGCCTTTAGTGGTTAAAAGTTTTATAAAGGGAACATACATATGCTTCGCAAAGCCGAATTGCCATGAACCAGTATTAGGAATGATTTCTGAACTCATACAACCAAAAACGCCGGGGATAAAAATAAGAGGCGAAGAGAAGGTGGACATGGATACCCCTCCTTAGGATACAATAGGTCATTAATAGTGTATGCAAGAATAGTCAAGAGGTGCTACTTGAAATACAGTGTATTTAGAGCTATGATAAGAAGGCAAAAGTAAGAAGGAGGACGTGCTATGCAAAAGCCTAAAGTGTGTATTATATTTACAGGTGGGACTATCTCAATGACAGTAGACCCAGAACTTGGAGCTGCTATTCCAACGTTATCAGGAGAGCAGATTTTATCCATGGTTGCCAATATAGACCGTTTGGCAGATATAGAGGTAGTGAATTTTTCGGAGATACCAGGTCCACATATGACGTTTGAAAAGCTTATAGAGCTTAAGTCTACTATAAAAAAGACCTTAGATAGAGAAGATATAACAGGGGTTATCGTTACCCATGGTACAGATACATTAGAAGAGACTGCGTATTTTCTAGACCTTACCATCCGTCATCATAAGCCGGTGGTTGTAGTAGGGGCGATGAGAAGTAGCTCGGAGTTAGGTTACGATGGTTCGAGTAACTTAGCGGCGGCTGTATGTACAGCAATCTCGCCAAAAGCGGTGGATAAAGGTGTCCTTGTGGTACTTAACAACGAGGTAAATATCGCATCAGAAGTGACAAAGACAAATACTCTTTCACTCAATACTTTCCAGTCACCTTATGGACCGTTAGGGATTATCGATACCAATGACTTAATCATTTATCGTAACATTGCATACCGTCAACACGTTAATACGAGTAAGGTAGAAAGACAAGTAGACCTTATAAAGTCCGTACTAGATATGGATGACCGCTTTATTCGTCTTGCGGTAGACTCAGGTGCTAAAGGAATCGTCGTAGAAGCAATGGGAAGAGGAAATTTACCACTTAAAGTACTAGAAGGTGTGAAGTATGCACTCGAAAAAGGTGTAGTGGTTGTCATCGTATCTAGATGTAATTCAGGTCGCGTCTTTGAGTCGTATGGTTACAAAGGTGGCGGTAAAGAACTATCTGACTTAGGAGCGATCATGGGAGGCGAGATGCGTGGACCGAAGGCGCGTATCAAACTGATGCTGGCTCTTAGTAAGACCAGTGATATTAGTGAGATTCGTAAACTCTTTAGCGAAGAAAGCTGTATACTTTAGGTATATAGCTTTTTCTTATGAAAAAACGTCAAAACACTGTCGAAAAATTATAAAATATAGTATAATATTATATATAAATCATAATTTAAAGGTGGGGATCATATGGCTAACCGTATAC
>JBOGBZ010000009.1:0-26393 GCA_051656485.1 Cellulosilyticaceae bacterium | reverse complement strand
CTTATTGCAGGTGAATTAGGTTTAGATATTCGCTTAGCAAAACGTGCAGGTTTACTCCATGATATCGGTAAATCAGTAGATTATGAAGTAGAAGGTTCTCATATTAGCATCGGTGCTAACCTTTGTAGAAAATATGGAGAGAATGCACTGGTTGTTAATGCAGTGGAAGCTCACCATGGTGATGTAGAACCAGATTCAGCAATTGCTATTATTGTACAAGCTGCAGATACGATTTCAGCAGCGCGTCCAGGTGCTAGACGTGAAACATTAGAAACATATATCAAGCGCCTTCAAAAATTAGAAGAAATTGCGACTTCATTTAAAGGTGTTGAAAAATCATTTGCTATTCAAGCAGGCCGTGAAGTACGTATTATGGTTGTGCCAGATGAAGTTGATGATGCAGGTCTTGTACTATTAGCAAGAGAAGTTACAAAGCAAATAGAACAAGACTTAGAGTATCCAGGACAGATTAAGGTAAGTATCATACGTGAAACACGTGCCATCGAGTACGCAAAATAGGATAAATAAATAAAAAAGAAGAGTAGAAAAGACGGAGAGTTGTAAAAATAATTCAGTTTTTTACACTCTTCTTTTTTTGTGTTTAGGAATAGGCTAAGATATTTACTAAAAAAAGCTTTAATGACATAAAAAAAGTAGGAAAAGTTTACAATAGAAAATCTGAACATAAAATGGTAGTAGAATATAAATGAATTGTAGAACAATTTAACTTGCAAAAATCTGACAAGTGAATTATAATGAATTTAAATAATCAAGAAGAAGAAAAGGGAGGAAAATCATATGATATCACATTTAGCAAATAGTATTGCACCTTCGTCGACTCTAGCTATTACAGCGAAGGCAAACGCCTTGAAAGCAGAGGGGATTGACGTAGTTGGCTTTGGAGCAGGAGAGCCTGATTTTGATACACCGGACTATATTAAAGAAGCGGCTATCCAAGCGATTATGCAAGGGTTTACAAAGTACACACCAGTTCCAGGGATTTTAAGCTTGAGAAAAGCTATTGCAAATAAATTACAAAAAGAAAACAATGTGGTTTATACACCTGATCAAATCGTTGTGAATAATGGTGCGAAGCATTCGTTAATGAATACATTTATGGCGATACTGAATCCAGGTGATGAAGTGATTATTCCAGCGCCATTCTGGCTTAGTTATCCAGAGATGGTTAAGATGGCATATGGCGTTCCTAAAGTTGTGTATACAAAGAGAGAGATGAGTTACAAATTGACACCAGAAATGCTTGAGGAAGCCATTGGTGAGAAGACACGTGCAATTATTCTTAATTCACCTTCTAATCCTACAGGCGTTATTTATACAAGAGAAGAGATAAAAGCATTGGCAGATGTTGCAATAAAGCATGATTTATGGATTGTTTCAGATGAGATTTATGAGTATCTTGTATATGGGGATAATGAACATACTTGTATAGCTGCTTTATCAGAAGACATTTATAATCATACGATTACCATTAATGGGTTATCAAAAAGTCATGCGATGACAGGATGGCGCATCGGGTACTTAGCTGCACCTCTAGCGGTTGCAAAAGCAGCAAGTAACCTTCAATCTCATGCAACCTCTAATCCTAACTCAATCGCACAGAAAGCCGCAGAGGCAGCTATGGATTTAGAACAAGACTTTGCAAGACAAATGGTAAAAGTATTTGAAGAACGTAGTGAACTGATGTACAGTCGTCTTTCTCAAATTCCAGGATTTGATGTGGTAAAACCACAGGGAGCATTCTACTGCTTTATCGATGTATCTGCGCTATATGGGAAGACTTATGGGGAAAGAAAGATTGGAGATGCAGCGGATTTAGCAGCTATTTTATTAGAAGAACAAAACGTAGCTGTGGTTCCATGTGCAGATTTTGGTGCACCAACATGTATTCGCCTATCTTATGCCATAAGTAATGAGAGCATTGAAAAAGGCTTAGATCGCTTAGAAGCTTTTGTAAGTGCATTAGTATAACCTTAAAACACCTTTTGAGAGAGAGGTGTTTTTTTACAATCAAATAATCGAACGAAAAAATAAATAATAAAATAATTGTTCGAAAATAACTTGTAAATAGTTAGAAAAATATGTATAATAAAATAAAAAAATATAAAATGTGTGAAAGGGTGAAGGCGATGCATGATAGTTATAAAAGTCCTTTAGAGGGGCGTTATGCAAGTAAAGAAATGTTACATATGTTTTCAGATGATAAAAAGTTTACAACTTGGCGTAAGCTTTGGATTACGTTAGCTGAAACGGAAAAAGAGTTGGGGATTGCTATTACAGAAGAGCAGATCGCAGCGCTTAAAGCGTACGAACATAACATTAATTATGAAGTAGCAGATGCATGGGAAAAAAAGGTGCGTCACGATGTGATGGCTCATGTGCATGCCTATGGCGAGCAAGCGACAGAGGCGATGGGGATTATTCACCTAGGGGCTACAAGTTGTTATGTATGTGATAATACAGACTTAATCATTATGTATGAAGCTTTAGAAATGCTACGTGTGAAGGTGCTCAATATTATCGAGAAGTTAGCAGACTTTGCGGTGAATTACAAGGATTTACCAACCCTTGGGTTTACACATTTCCAACCAGCACAGCTTACAACGGTAGGTAAGCGTGCAACCTTATGGATGCAAGACCTTTGGCTGGATCTACAAGAAATAGATACCGTTTTAAAGAATAAGCGTCTACGTGGGGCGAAAGGAACCACAGGAACACAAGCATCTTTTTTAACTTTATTCGAAGGGGATTATGAAAAAGTTAAAAAACTCGATAAAAAAATAGCCGAGAAATTAGGCTATAAAGATGTCTATCCAGTGACAGGGCAGACTTATACAAGAAAAGTAGATTCAATGATTCTTAATGTACTTAGTCAAATCGCACAATCTGCGTATAAGTTCAGTAATGATATGCGTTTACTTCAACACTTAAAAGAAGTAGAAGAGCCTTTCGAAAAAAATCAAATTGGTTCTTCAGCGATGGCGTATAAGCGTAATCCAATGCGTTCAGAGCGTATTTCTTCACTTGCGCGCTTCGTGTTATGTACTTCACTTAATCCTGCTATTACAGCATCGACACAATGGTTTGAACGTACATTAGATGATAGTGCAAATAAAAGGCTTGCTGTTTCTGAAGCGTTTTTAGCAGTAGATGCAATCCTAGAGATTTATCTTAATGTTGCATCAGGAATGGTTGTGTATCCTAAAGTAATTGAGGCGCACATTCAAAATGAACTGCCTTTTATGGCAACGGAAGTGATTTTGATGGAAAATGTGAAGCGTGGAGGAGATCGCCAAGTATTGCATGAAAAGATACGCGTACTTTCTATGGAAGCGGCTGCATGTGTCAAACAAGAAGGTAAACCGAACGATTTAATAGAACGCATCCTCGGTGATGGGACATTTAAGATGACAAAAGAAGAGTTGGATAGCTTGATGAAACCTGAAAACTTTATAGGGTGTGCAAGTATGCAGGTGGTTGATTTTATGGAAGAAGTGATACGCCCTTTACTTCAAGAAAATGAAGCAGTATTGGGTAAAGAAGGGGAAGTAAGGGTATAAAAAAAGTGGCATTCAATTGCCACTTTTTTTATACCCTTTATTTATCACCCATAACTTCTTTGATGCCTTTGAAAGTGCCAAGGAAGTTAACTGCATCAGATGGAAGGACAAGCTTGCTAGAATCGCCTTCAGCGATTTTTTCAAGTGCTTCCATGGAACGAAGTGCGAGGATATTGTCATCCACATTAGATTCTTTCATAGCTGTGAAGACAGCTTTAAGACCTTCAGCTTTTGCATGTTGTAATTTAAGGATAGCCTCAGCTTCCCCTTCAGCTTTAAGGATTTCAGCTTGTTTTTGACCTTCAGCTGAGCGAATTAAACTTTCTTTTTGTGCTTCAGCATTTAAGATAGCAGAAGCTTTCTGTCCTTCGGCTTCTAAGATAGAAGCTGCTTTTTCCCCTTCAGCAGTAAGAACGGCTTCACGACGTTGACGCTCAGCACGCATTTGTTTTTCCATAGAATCTTGGATATCACGAGGTGGGATGATATTTTTAAGTTCTACACGGTTTACTTTGATTCCCCATTTATCAGTTGCTTCATCTAAAATAACGCGAAGACGTGTGTTGATAATATCACGAGAAGTGAGGGTTTCGTCTAAGTCTAATTCCCCGATAATATTACGAAGAGTTGTTGCTGTAAGATTTTCGATAGCACTCATAGGATTAGCAATTTCAAATACGTAGTTTACAGGGTCTGTTACTCTAAAGTAAACAACAGTGTCAATTTGCATCGTAACATTATCTTTTGTAATAACGGCTTGAGGTGCAAAGTCTAATACAGATTCGCGTAAATCAACAAGGCGGTAGATTTGCTCAACGAACGGAAAGATAAAGTTAACACCTGTTTCAGCGAGACGACTGAACTTACCAAGACGCATAACAATCCCAACAGTTGACTGTTTGACGATTTTGATAGAACTAATAGCAACGATAAGAATGAAGACAAGTAAAACAATAATACCAATAATTGGACCCATAATTAAAATCTCCTTTTCATTTTAAAATTAAAGTTTTGATACAATAAGTCGTACCCCACGTACCTCCCTGATGACGACTGAGGTACCAGTAGGAATCAAGTCTTGCTCTACGGCACAAGCTGTCCATATTTCACCATCTAACTTCACAAGACCGGTTTCTCCTGGAGAGGTATTGATAGCTTGGGTGACGAGGGCTTGCTTACCGATAAGTGCATCGATATTTGTTGGTGTTGTGTCGTGTTTAGCAAAGCGCTTAGCAAAACGCTTCGTTAAAGTAAGTAACAAAACAGTAGAGACAACGACAAAGACGATTAATTGAATCAGTGTGCTGTCTGTAAGAAATGAGGTAAGTAGTGCTGCGATGCTACCGATAGCGAACCAAATAAGAAAAAAGCCGCTATAAGCAATTTCGGCAATCCCAAAGGCGATCCCTACAACTAACCATAGTAACCACATAAAATCACTCCTTTCTTTCTAGGTAACCATTCGTTATAATAAAAACATACAGTGAATAATATGATTATGTGGTTAATTATATCACGTTTTAAAGATTGTTCATAATATAAGTTTGAAAAGAGGAAAAATAATGAAAACTATTGGATTTATTGGAATAGGTAATATGGGCGGAGCGATGCTTAAAAGAATGGCAGAAAATAAAGAGACCAGATTAGAAGTCTACGATGTGAATCAATCACTTTATGGAGCCTATCAGAGTGAGAATGTCATTTGTGAGACACATATAGAAGATGTGGTGAAGAAAAGCAGATATCTTATATTGACAGTTAAACCACAATATTATGAGCAGGTGTGTGAACAAATCAAACTATATCTTAATGCAGAGCATATTATTGTGACAGTAGCGCCAGGGGTAAGTATTGAGACGATGAAAGAGCGTCTTGGTGAAACCACAAAAATCGTGCGTACGATGCCAAATACACCAGCTATGGTAGGGTGTGGTGTGACGGCGTATTGTTATCATAAAGAAGAGATTGATGAGGAGACTATTGCTTACTTACAAAGTTGCTTTGAGTCTTTTGGTAAAGCATACTGTGTAGAAGAAAAGCAAATGGATGCAGTGGTTCCAACAACAGGGAGCTCACCAGCTTATGGTTATATGTTTATAGAAGCTATGGGCGATGCAGCCGTAAGATTTGGTTTGCCTAGACAAATGGCATATGAGATGGCTGCTTTGGCGTTAAAGGGTGCATGTGAGATGGTGCTCCAAACGAAAGAGCATCCAGGGGCTCTTAAAGATGCGGTGACTTCGCCAGCGGGAACGACAATAGAGGCAGTGGCAAAATTAGAGGAAACAGGCTTTAGAAATAGTGTGATTGCAAGTATGACTGCATGCTTTGAAAAAACACAAAGTATGAAAGGGTAAAAGATGAAAACAAAACGCATTGATCGGAAAGAGGTTTATAAAGGAAAGATTTTTACGGTCGTCGAAGATACCATTGCCTTTGAAAATGGGCAGATAGCCAAATGGGATTTGGTGGTACATAATGGTGCATCGGCAATCGTACCGCTTACGGCAAATGAAGAAGTAATCATGGTAAGACAGTACCGTAATGCTGAAGATGGGCAGGTGCTAGAAATACCAGCTGGCAAGTTGGAAAAAGGCGAAGATCCCCTTGCGTGTGCAGCGAGAGAATTGGAAGAAGAGGTAGGGATGAAGGCTACTTGTATCCAAAAGATTTGTGAAATGTATGCAGCCATTGGATTTAGCGATGAAAAGTTACATCTTTATATGGCCACAGGACTTGAAGCAGGCGTACAGCAATTAGATGAAGATGAATTTGTGGAGATTGTTACCCTACCTTTAAAGAAAGCCGTAGAAATGATTTACACAGGTGAAATAAAAGATAGTAAGACAATTGTTGGGTTATTAGCAGTTCAAGGCCTGATGAAAAGTTCTAAATAAAAGTGCGCTCTCATAGGTTAGTACTAGGACAAGAATCTAGGAGGTAACGATGAGAAGGCACAAACGAGGCTATGATGTGATAGATTTTATGAATCAACAACGTAAATGGATTATACTTGTGGTAATAAGTGGGCTGATAGGAAGTATGCTGGCACTTGCTAAGAGGCAGTATGAGCCACTTTATTATTCTTTGTGGCACTTTCTGACAACGCCAGTAGAGGGTGGAGCGAGGCTGAGCATTGTAAAAGATACAATTATTACATATGGGGTACAGCTTTGTGTGATATGGAGTTGTGGGCTTTTTCAGATCACAAGATATGTAGGGATTGCAGTGTTTGTGGCTATGAGCAGTATGTATAGCTTTACTGCGACGACCATTCTCTTGCTTTATGGCTTAAAGGGAATAGCTATTGTCATAGGGACCATGGGGATATCTATGGTGGTGATGGTGTCTATGTTTGTTTATATAGCCCAAAAAGGTAGACTTGGAGGAAGTAGTATGCCTTTAAAAGTATACTGTTCCCAACTAGGACAATGTTTATTGATAGTGGTGGCGCTGGGTGTCATCAATGGGTATGTACAGCCTACTATAGAAAAAGTAATAGCAATGGTGCTTTAAATACAGGGTCTATTAAACAAGTTAACAGTTTAATGGGCCTTATTTAATGCAATATAACTAAATGAGAATGTTTCAAAATGAATAATAAGATACGAAGAAATAAAAAGATAGCGTGAAAATAACAAAAAAAGCATGTGAATTATTGATTAAAATTAAATTAAAGGCTATAATTAAAATAGAAAAAGGAAAAAAGTAGAAAATTGTCTTTGATTAATAACGGAAAATAAAGGAGGCACCATGTTTCATTCGATTAATATTATGAATAAAGCGCTTGATGCTACAATGCTGAGAGTGAATACCTTGACAAATAATATTGCAAATGTTGAGACGCCCGGTTTTAAAAGAGAGGATGTGAGTTTTGAACAAAAGCTTATAGACGAAATAGAAAAGAAGGGTGTAAAAGGCGTAGAACTTGATGCAATAGAAGGAAATGTGTATACAGATTATGTAGGGTATGCATCTCGTATGGATGGTAATAATGTAGACATCGACCGTGAAATGGGCGAACTAGCAAAGACTAAATTGCGCTATGATGTGATGATTCAACGCACAAGTGCACAGATAGGAAGATATAAGTATATCTTGCAAAATATAAAATAACTAGATTGTAGGGGGAATGGAGATGGCGTTTTTTGGATCCATGGACATAGCAGCATCAGGGATGACCGCACAACGCTTACGACTGGATGTTGTAACGCAGAATTTAACAAATGTGAATACGACCCGTACACCAGAAGGTGGACCATACAAAAGAAAGGCAGTTATCTTTGAGAGCATACCAGTAGCAAATAGCTTTGGAGCAGTACTAGGCCAACAACAGACAAAAGGTGTAAGGGTATCAGAAGTGGTAAGTGATAACAAACCATTTCCAATAGTGTACAATCCTACGCACCCAGATGCAGATGAGAATGGCTATGTTCAAATGCCTAATGTGAATCAAATCGATGAGATGACAAATATGGTAAGTGCGAGCAGAGCATATGAAGCCAATGTGACAGCATTTAATACCATGAAATCAATGGCAACAAAAGCACTAGAAATTGGCAAAGGGTGATAGGAGGAAGTTTACATGATAGATTCTATCCAAGGGATAAATGGCATACAGTTAAGTGGGAAAATACAAGGTAAAGAAGATAAGGTGCAGCAAGGCACGACAGATAGCCTTTTTGTAAATGCACTGAATGCAGCAAAAGAACTGGTTTACACAACAAATGAAGCTGAAGGCGTATCTTCCCAATTAACATATGATTTTATCACGGGGAAAAACGAAAGCATTCATGGACTCATGATTGCTCAAGAAAAAGCAAGTGTTTTACTTCAATTTACAATGCAGGTGCGTAACCAAACGCTAGACGCATATCGAGAAATTATGAGGATGCCTGTATAGTGGAAAGGGATGAGGTGAATACATGCAACAGACAATGGAACAGATGTCAAATCAGTTGACAGAAAAATGGACAGAACTTCCTAAAAAGCAGAAAATGCAAATAGGAGTAGGCGCAGGCGCTATGCTAATTGCCTTAGTAGTGCTGATTTTTCTTTTTGCAAGACCGAAGATGACACTGTTGTATAATCAAAACTTAGAAAGTAAGCAAATAGCTGAAGTAGTCGAAGTATTACAGGAAAAAAAGATTCCTTATGAAATCGTACATAGTGGCATGAATATAGAAGTGCCAGAAAAAGAGATGAATAATGCAAAAATAGCATTAGCAACAGAAAATGTACCTAAAGGGAATTATACTTTTGCAGATGCTATTAACAATACGATGTCCACAACTGAAAGTGAAAAGCAAGCAAAAATGCAGCATCTTGATGAAGTTGAATTAGAAAATATGCTTACTTCTATGGACGATATTTCTGCAGCTGATGTCAAACTTGTGGTGCCAGAAGAAAAGAATTCTTTTTTAGCATCGAAGCAACGTAGTAGTGCAAGTGTGGTGCTAACATTAGAACGCCCACAGACAACGAAGCAGATGGAAGGTATTGCAAGGCTTATAAGCAGTAGTGTCACAAATTTAGATATGAATCATATTAATATTATGGACACAGAAGGTAATACACTGTATATAGGTGCTGATGAGGGCTTGCTTACAAGTAATAAACAACAAGAACTTAAATTAAGTGCTGAAAATGATATTAAGGGTAAGGTTTCACAGCTTTTAGAACCTATGTACGATGAAATTCGTATTAGCCCAAATCTTATTTTAGATTTTGATCAATATGAAGAAGTACGTGAAGAATATATACCACAAGAAAGTGGCAAAGGGTTACCACAAAAAGAAGTGACGCAAAACACAAGTGCAACCAATGCACAAAATGGTGCAGAGCCAGGCGTTGCAAACAATGGAGGTGACGTACCTGTTTACCAAATAGGTAATGGCACGACAGGGGAGAACAAAACTTCTAGTAAAGAAGTGGAATATGCCAATAATAAAGTTGTATCCAATGCAGTTAAAAATGTAGGTAGTGTTGATTATAAAAAATCTTCTCTTGCTGTACACGTGTTTAAAGAAAAAATTTACCGTGAAGACTTGGTGAAGAAGAATCTAGATACTGCTACAACGTGGGAGGCTTTTAAAGAAACCAATAAAGGCAACATTGCGATACCAGTAGATGAAATGGTACTTGAATCGATTAAGAATGGTACAGGCATTGACAACGTTGTTGTTTATGGTTATGAGAAACCTGTGTTTATCGACCAAGAACCTTACACTGTTGATTACAAATCATTGTTACCATTTGTATTAATTGCACTGATTATTGTGATAGCAGTTCTTGCAATGATTAAGTTTAGAAAACATGAAGATGTGGTAGAAACAGAACCAGAACTAGAAGTAGAAGAAATGCTTCATGTGGCAAGAAATGACTTACAATTAGATGAAATCGAATTAAAAGAAACATTAGAAACAAAACGTCAAATAGAGAAGTTTGTAGACGAGAAGCCAGAGGCTGTTGCAAGCTTACTAAGAAATTGGCTAACTGAAGACGATTGGGAGTGATAGAGATGCCGACAACGCAGTACAACAGTAAGCAAAAGGCGGCTATGCTGCTTATTGCTTTAGGACCAGAAAAATCATCTAAAATATTTAAGTATTTGAAAGAAGAAGAAATTGAAGAGTTGACCTTGGAAATTGCAAGTATTCGTTCGATTTCGCCTAAGGTAAAAGAAGAAGTGCTGCAAGAGTTTTATGAGATTTGTCTGGCACAAGAATACATTGCTGAAGGTGGTATTGGTTATGCGAAGCAACTTCTTGAGCAGGCACTTGGATCAGATAAGGCAGTAGAAGTCATTAATAAACTGACTGTATCGTTACAGGTGAGACCTTTTGAATTTGCAAGAAAAACAGATGCGTCCCAGCTTGTTAACTTTATACAAAACGAGCATCCACAGACCATTGCACTTATTCTTTCTTACTTAAGACCATCACAAGCATCAGCGATTCTTACAGCATTACCAGTGGATATGCAAGCAGATACGGCAAGAAGAATAGCCATGATGGACCGTGCATCCCCAGATGTCGTTAATGAAGTGGAACGTGAACTTGAGAAGCGTTTATCAACACTCGTATCAGAAGAATACGCTACAATTGGTGGTGTAGATGCCATTGTTGAAATCATTAACCAAGTGGATCGTGCGACAGAGAAGAACATTATGGAAAGCTTAGAGATAGAAGATCCAGAACTTGCAGAAACAATCAAGAAACGTATGTTTGTATTTGAAGATATCATTACCCTTGATCCACGATCTATTCAACGTGTTTTACGTGAAGTGGATAACCATGAGCTTGCCATTGCATTAAAAGGTGCAGGGGATAAAGTTAAAGAAGTTATTCTTAGCAACGTCTCAAAACGTCTTGCAACCATGATTGAAGAAGACCTTGAATTTATGGGTCCAAAGCGTATGAAAGAAATTGAAGATGCACAACAAAAAATCGTCAATATTATTCGCCGCTTAGAAGATGCAAATGAGATTGTGATATCACGTGGGGCAGGAGATGAGATCATTGTCTAGTATTATTAAGCACAATCGTATCCAACAACAAGGAACGATTCAGTTAGGCCAAGTACAAAAACGTGAGCAACCGATGACAACATCAGGCGAAATGCCAGTAGTTGATATGAGTCAGCAGCTCGAAGAGGCAGAAACGATCAAACTTGAGGCGGCAGATGCGGCCAAGCAAATACTTGAAAGAGCACGTAAAGAAGCAGAAACGTTCCTAGAAAGTGCCAAAAGAGAAATGGCTAATACGTATCAGCAGCAAGAAAGTGAGCTAGCACATAGGCAGCAAGTAGCAGCCGAAGAAAGGGCGCAGCTTTTAGAAACCACTACTAAGGAATGTGAAAGCCTTTTGGTAGCAGCACAAGAAGAAAAGCAAAAACTACTGGAAGAAGCAGAGCCTGAAGTGGTAGACATTATCAAGCAACTTGTGGGACGTATCGTTAATGTGAAAGTTTTACAAGATGAAAAATGGTTACCGCTTATTGTACAGAAAATGCTTGCAAGTGAAAAATTAGCAGAGCCTATTCGCATTCAAGTAGCGCCCGATACGTATGAGCAACAACGTGAGTTGTTAGAAGAGGGGTTAGCACATTATCATTATCCGTATCAAATCGAAAGCATCGCTCATCTAGAAACGTCTACTTGTATCGTAGAGACAAGTGGCGGTAGCATCTATTATGATATTCAGGAAGGGTTAGAGGAAGTATTGCAATTAGTAGATACTTTACAGCAATTGACCTAAAGAATGACATAGAAGAGGGGTGAAGAGATGCATTTAGAAAAATATAAAGCAATTGATCAAGTACCTAAATGGACGTATTTAGGACGTGTAACAAAAGTGGTAGGTATTGCTATTGAATCCATAGGACCTAAAGCACATATCGGTGATATTTGTGAAATTTACCCGGAAACAGAAGAAGCAAGTATCTTTGCAGAAGTGGTAGGGTTTAAAGATGACCATATTTTACTGATGCCACTAGGTGACATTAAAGGGATAGGACCCGGCTGTAAAGTCGTATCTTATGGGAAAAAACTAAGTGTCAACGTGGATGAGACGTTACTCGGAAAAGTAGTGGATTGGCAAGGGAAACCCATAGATGGGACAGCTTTTTCAGGGAAACATACAGTACCTATTGAAAATACAGCACCGAATCCTTTAACGAGAAATCGTATTCACGAACAAATGGTGCTAGGCATTCGCGCTATTGATGGGATGCTTAGTGTAGGGAAAGGGCAAAGAATGGGCATTTTCGCTGGAAGTGGTGTAGGAAAAAGTACACTTCTAGGGATGATTGCTAGAAATGCTTTGTCAGATATTAATGTCATTGCACTTATCGGAGAACGAGGGCGAGAAGTACGTGAGTTTATCGAGAAAGACTTACAAGAAGCAGGGCTACAACGTTCAATCGTTGTGGTTGCAACCTCGGATCAGCCAGCACTTATGCGTTTAAAGGCAGCAATGACAGCCACAGCTATTGCAGAGTATTTTAGGGAGCAAGGCAAGGATGTACTCCTTCTCATGGATTCCTTAACACGTTTTTCTATGGCACAAAGAGAAATAGGATTGGCTATAGGCGAACCGCCTGTATCAAGAGGCTATACACCTTCAGTTTTTGCCATGATGCCAAAGCTTTTAGAACGTGCAGGGTATTCAGATAAAGGAAGTATTACAGGGCTTTATACGGTACTTGTAGATGGTGATGATTTTAATGAACCTATTACAGATACAGCTAGAGGGATTTTAGATGGACACATTTTACTTTCAAGAAAGCTAGCCCATAAAGGTCATTATCCAGCCATTGATATATTAGGAAGCATTTCAAGGGTTATGGGTGATATCACTACCAAGGAACACAGACAATTAGCTACAGAAATTAAAAAACATATGGCTATTTATACAGAAGCTGAAGATTTAATTAACGTAGGTGCTTATAATCAAGGAAGTAATCCGGAAATTGATGAAGCCATCAGAAAAATAACACCTATTAAAAGCTTTTTGTGTCAACCAACGGATTCTAATATAGACATAGAAGAAACCAAAAACCAAATGCTGGCTATTCATCAATTGGAGTAGGCGATGTTTAAGTTTAAACTGAAATCACTATTAACCTTAAAAGAAAACAAAGAAGAAACAAAGAAACGTGAATTAGGTAAGCTACGAGGCAGTCTTCAGCAGTTATATGAAGAAAAGCAGCAGATACAGACGAAATGGAATAGGACAGAAGACTTATTGAAATCAAGTCTTCACGGGGCAGTAAATGCTTCAGAAATCCAAAGACTGTACCACTACCGTGATTGTTTGCAAAAAGAACTCAAAAAAATAGATGGACATATCCAAGAAGTAATAAAACAAATAACGATTAAGCAAGAAGAACTCAAGGAAGCAATGAAAGAAAAAAAAATACTTGAGAACCTTAAAGAATTGCACTATGAGGAATACAAAAAAGAACTACTGTGTATGGAACAAAAAACGATGGATGAAATCGTAAGTTATAAATACGCAAAAGAAGGTGAGGGGGAAAAAGATGGCTAAGCAACCAATGCCCGATCAAATACCTATGCAAGAGCTTAGGGGCAATCGACGAAAGAAAAAAAGACGTTTATGGATACCCCTTATCGGAATAGGTGTCGTAACGATAGTGGCCGCGGCCCTATACATGAATCGTCATACCATAGGTAAAGCTGTCCAGAAGGTACCAGTCCTTAACCAAGTATTTAAAACAGAGGAAAAGGGACCTTATGATCATCTAACAAAAGAACAACTGATTCAAATGATAGAAGAAGCTAAAGGGGTACAAACAACTACTGAAGCAAAACTTGAAGAAGAAAAGCATACCAATACCTTGCTTCAAGAAAAAATAGTAACCCTTAAGCAATATGAAAATCAATATGCCAGTTTCATGAAACAAAAGACTGAGTGGGATGAAGCGTTGGCAAAGGCAAATCCAGCATTATTTATGGAGCAGTTCGACTTAATGCATCCAGAAGTAGCAGAAAGAGTGTATAAAGATGTGGTGGTTCAAGAGCAATTAACAAAAGAGCAGAAAAAACACGCACAAGCGTTGGTAGAAATGGAACCAGAGCAAGCAGCAAAAGCACTTGAAAAGCTAGTAGGAACAGACCCAGAACTTGTAAAAGTACTCGTTAAAAGTATGGATACAGAAAGTCAAGGGCGTATATTAAGTGAAATGCAAAGTCCATTTGCAGCACAAGTTATTAAGCTTATCGCACCATAAAAAAAGAAGGGGGAACTAAAATGAACCTAGTTTTGATGCCAGGGGTAGGAACACCTTCACCTACAAGGCAACAGGGACATGCCACAGAAGTAAAAGATAAAAAAAGTACTGAACAACCCACATTTAAAAAAGTGATGGATGATCAACAGAAGCCTATAGAGAAAAAAGACAGTATTGTACATAAAGATAAAATACAACAAGCCAAAGTAAAAAACAAAGAATCAGTCCTTAATCAATCGGCAGAAGGGCAAAAGAAGCCGATCAATACAGTAGATTTAGAAATGCTTATGAATCAATTAGGTGCAGAACTTATGACACTCTTGGCAGAGGCGATGCAAGTGCCGGTAACAGAAGTTGAACAGGCATTTGGGCAGCTAGGGAGTGAACCGATAGAACTTATGGATTTAGAAGTGCTTAAGCAAGTGGTCACAGCATGTGTAGGCGAAGAGGCTTTTGGCTTACACGGTGATGCAAGTATGATGCGAAAAATCACCCTTGCATGGGAACAAGTTCAACAGGTCACACAACAAACCTTTGAAGAAACACCAGATTTATTAGCCTTTGTACAAGAACAACTAGAGGGACAACAGGAAAAAACAGCAAATGAAAAAACTCAAGTGACGATACAACAGGTTACACAGCAAGGCGAAACAACTCAGATGGGGACTGATAACACTGAAGAAGTAGCACCTATGATGGAAAGTCTGCTAGAAAAGCTACAACCTAAAGTGCAAAGTCAAGAGAAACCCCTAGATAGTGGACAGTTAGAGGCAGTAGCTACTGAGTTCCAACATATAGGTATGCATTTGCCGATCCAAGACCTTTTAGAAGCACAGACAGCACGTATGTGGCAACAAACCACTAAAGAAACGACAGGAATGATGCATACAGAACACGCACCGATCAATAAGCAAATTCTTGAGCGTGTGGATTTCTATAGTTTAAAAGATGGTAATGAAATAGCTATTGAATTATCACCTAAAGAACTCGGGAAGTTATCCCTTAAAGTATCTGAACACAATGGTATCGTGACCACCACAATTAAAGTAGAAAATGAAAAAACAAAAGAAATGTTGCTCCAACATTTAGAGACGCTTAAAGAAAGTCTTGAAGCACAAGGGCTAACCGTTGGGAGTTTTCAAGTAGATATCAAAGAAAATCCTCATCAAAATGAGATGTCCAAACAAAAACAGAAGTCTTCTAAGCGTATTCAAGAGATTATTGATCAACAATTAGCGGAACTCATGGCAGAAGATGGGGTAGACCAAATGATTCAAACCAGTAGTACCATAGAAGTAGACATCAAAGCTTAAGGGGGAAAAGAGATGAGTAACGTGAATATGGTGGCTCCAGGAAGTAGTTCACTACAGCTTGACAAGACACCTAAAGGGCCTAATCAAGAGCTGGATAAAGATATGTTTATGCAACTTATGCTTACCCAGCTTCAGTATCAAGATCCGATGAATCCAATGGATAACCAAGAAATGCTTGCTCAGCTTGCACAGTTTACAGCACTTGAGCAAATGAAGAACGTAGCCGATGTGGCACAAAAGCAGTACGCACAAGGCATGATAGGTGACTATGTAAGTTATTCGTACAAAGATGAGCAGACAGGAAAGATGGACTACTTAGTTGGGAAAGTAGATTACATCAAGCACCAAGGAAGTGACTTGCTCATCGGTATAGGCGAGCATGAAGTTAAATTAGAGAATATATTAGAGATTTATGACTCTTCTAATATTCAGGGGAATGCATCTGCATTTGAACTTATAGGTCAGACGGTTCAAGCAGTGATTCAAGCAGAAGGGCAGACACCTGGTATTAAAGAGAATACAATCATCGAAGGGGAAGTACTTAAGGTACATATGAAAGATGAGAAACCGTATGTTGTTATAGGAACTGGTGATAAAAAAGTAGAAGTTGCCTTAGAAGATGTCCAAAACATTGTAGAAAAACCAAGCTTAACCAATAAGTATATCACTGCCACAATGACCGATAAAGAAGGTAATGAGGTAGAGATTGAGGGTAAAGTAGAGTACATTGTTATGCAAAAAGAAAGTACTTACCTTTATGTGAATGGTCAGTTTGTACGCTTTGAAGATATCAAAACCGTACAAGATCAAAAACCTATAGAAACTGCACGCCAAAAGAAATATAGCTACTAATAAACCCAATGAGCGTATAGGAGGAAAAAAATTATGATGAGATCAATGTATTCTGGCGTATCGGGACTTCGTGTACACCAGACAAAAATGGATGTAATCGGTAACAATATTGCCAATGTTAATACAATAGGCTTTAAGTCACAACGTGTAAACTTTAATGAGGTGTTCTCACAAACATTAGAAAGTGCTACAAGCGCTAACGATGCGACAGGTAGAGGGGGACGTAACCCAATGCAAGTAGGCCTTGGGGTAAACGTATCATCCATTGATACCCTTATGACACAAGGAGCAGCACAACGTACAGATAACCCATTCGACTTAATGATTAATGGAGAAGGCTTTATCGTTGTAGGTGATAGCAGTGGACAATACTTCACACGTGCAGGTGCACTAAGGCTTGATGACTCTGGGAATTTAGTTATTCCAAACGGGATGAAAGTACAAGGGTGGCCAGCGACTACTGATGGTAAAGATATCCAAAAAGGCCAAGTAGGCGATATCTCTATGGGTGGAAATACAACAGAACCAGCAAAGACCACAAGTTCAATTGAGATATCAGGTAATGTGGATTCACGAGAAGAGGAGGCAACGATTCAGCTGAAATTCTATGATTCTGTAGGGAATATGTATACAAGTACTATGAAATTACAAAAAGACAAGGTAGTTGGAGCAGATGACAAGGCACAAACAAAATGGAACATGGTACCACAGCTTGTTAATGAGAAAGGAGAATCTCAAAAAACAGGAGGTACACATATTAAATTAACTGATTCTACGGGAAAAATGTTTTTATTTGATGCAACAAAGACACCAATTATACCAAGTGACCAGTCGTTATTTTTTGATAAAAATGGGAAGTTAGTTGGTACAGCAGTTAACACTACCAATGCACCATTAGAGAAGCCAACAGATCCCACAGCTCCACCATTAAAGACAAACTTTGAGATTAAAAATGAGATTGATTTAAGTAAAGCGGCTATTATCATGGATAAAGATGGGAATACGGAAAACAAAGATAAGATCAAATATACTGCACCAAATGCCACGATAGGAGCAAAAGATAGTAATGGTGTATATGTAAACGTAAAACTTTCTAGTCTTACACAATTTGCATCAAAAACCAATGTAACACCTACCGACAATAATGGTTACCCAGCGGGTAATATCATGGGCTTTGATGTAGCAGGAGATGGTAAGATTAGTGCATATTACGACAATGGTGCCACTCGTCTTATGGGTCAAATCGTCGTTGCAAACTTCGAAAACCCAGCAGGTCTAGAAAAAGTAGGCGATAACCTTTTCAAAACTACTGCCAACTCAGGGGACTTTGACAATGTAGGTTCAGATGGTAACTTCCAAGCAGGTGTCCTTGAAATGTCTAACGTTGATTTATCACGTGAATTCACAGAAATGATTACGACACAAAGAGGTTTCCAAGCGAACTCTCGTATCATCTCTGTATCGGATGAAATGCTTCAAGAACTTGTAAACTTAAAACGTTAAGGTAAATAGATGAAGTGAAACTTCACTTCATCTATTGCTACATACACTAGAGAACTGATAAAGGGATGTGAATAGTTAAATGATACACGTAACGAAGTTAAATAAGCAGGCGTTCGTGCTTAATGCAGAACTCATCGAGGTCATTGAATCAACCCCTGACACAGTAATAACAATGACTACTGGCAAAAAATTCGTCGTAAGTGAGACAAGTGAAGAAGTGATCCAAAGGATTATTGCTTACAAAAGACAAATCATGATACCAGTAGAGAGATAAAGAGGTGGTTACATGGATATTACAACAATAATAGGGCTTGTAGCGGGATTTGTATTTATGATTGCATCAATACTACTTGCGGGAAGGATTGATCTGTTTGTTGATGCGGCATCTGTCATGATTGTATTTGGTGGCGTTGCTTCAGCACTTCTTATATCTTATCCGTTACCTAAACTATTAGAAGGTTTAAAGACAATTAAACATGCATTTTCCAACGTTGTACTGGACCCAGTGCAACTCATTCACCAAATCAATGAATTAGCACTTGCTGCACGTAAGGAAGGGCTTTTAGCATTAGAAGAGATGGCACAAAAAATGGAAGATCCATTCTTAAAAAAAGGTATCTTACTTATCGTAGATGGGACAGATCCTGAGCTTGTAAGAAGTATTCTAGAGACAGAGCTTAACTTTATTGAATCACGCCATAGTGATAACAGAGGATTTTGGGAAATGGTAGCAGAACAAGGTCCTTCATGGGGGATGATTGGTACACTGATTGGTCTTATTACCATGCTAGACCAGTTAAGTGACCCATCGACATTAGGTCCTAAAATGGCAGTTGCACTTGTAACGACTTTTTATGGATCAGTGCTTGCCAACTTAATAGCAAACCCTATTGCAAACAAATTAAAGGGTAAAAGTAATGATGAAATACTTCTCAAGCAAGTAATGATCGAAGGACTTTTATCCATACAAGCGGGTGAAAATCCACGTGTTATTGAAGAAAAACTCAAAGCGTTCTTATCACCAGCGACACGAGACTCCTTTGCTGACCAGAGCCAAGTAGACTAAGGGGGAAGCTTATGAAACGCAAACAACCGACACCTAAAAAAGGTGCACCGGCATATATGAATACCTACGGGGATATGATGACTTTACTTTTAACGTTTTTCGTTTTGCTTTTCTCTATGTCTAGCATGGACTCAGCAAAATTCAAAGCGTTTATCAACTCTTATTCAGGATCTACAGGTATTCTTGAAGGTGGAGAAATTCTTATGAATAATTCAGGGATGCTAGGAAATGGTGTTCAAAACTTTCCTGTAACGTCAAGTATTTCACAGAAAAATCAAGAACTTTATCAAAAGACCAAAGAACTACAAGGGATTGAAGAAACTTTAGAGGATTTTATCTATGCTGAAAAGCTAGAAAGTAAAGTAGGCGTGGAACTAGCAGGCGATACAATCGTTATAAGATTTGCAGATGTACTCCTTTTTGAAAGTGGCAAGGCAGAACTTAAGCCAGAGGCAGAAGAAGTGTTAAGTGCAATCAGTGGGGAGCTAAAAACATATATACAACAAGGTTATCGTTTAAGCTTTAATGGGCATACAGATAATATACCTATAAAAAACACACAGTTCCCTAGTAACTGGGAGCTATCAGCGGCTAGGGCCATTGCAGTTGCAAAGTTCTTTATTGAAGAGGAAAGCTTTTCACCAGCCACAATCTCAGCGGAGGGCTTTGGTGAACATATGCCTATAGGGGATAACACGACTGAAGAAGGCCGTTCAATGAATAGACGCGTTGAAATCAAGTTAGCAAAAGATAACTAGAAATGTTGTAAAGGTGGGAAGAAGAGTGGATAAAAATTTTAAAATTTTTGTAATTATAGCTTTAGTTGTATTAACGATGGTTGCAACAACAGCAGTCTTTTTAGTACTTTCAATCAAGCCTCAAAGTGTGGAAGAGCAAACGACCACAACTTCTGTGAACAAGGAAAACTTAGAAATTGTACACATGGCGGAAGCTTTGAATGCCAACTTAAAACTCGGCGAAGATAAAGTACCACATATCGTAAGATTAGTGATAGGGGTACAAGTGGATAAGAAACATAAAGCATATAAAGACTTTAGCAAAAACTTCGAGGGTAATCAAACCATCATTCGAGATGGCATCATTGATATTGTACGAAGCAAGACATATGAAGACATGAATGAAGAGGGAGCCAAAGATGAATTGGCAAAAGAAATAGCGACGCGTATTAATGAACTCCTAGATACAGATATCGTACAAAATATTTATTTTGGGGATTACTTCATTCAATAGCAGCTTGTAGAGGAGGTGAAAGTATGAGTGAGATACTCTCACAAAGCGAAATAGATGACTTGTTTAAAGCGCTGACAACAGGGGAATTGGACGTTAATACCATTAAAGATGAAGGCGCTAAAAAAGTGATTAAAGCATATGATTTTACAAGGCCATCTAAATTCTCAAAAGAACAACTTAGAACCCTTGAGATTATATCAGAAAGTTATGCAAGACTTGTAGCCACGTATTTATCAGGGTATTTAAGAAACTTGGTGTCTGTGGAAGTCATCAATGCAGAGGCGATTACTTATTCAGAGTTTACCAATGCATTAAATAACCCTATTATTTTAGCCATTACCGACTTTGCACCGCTGGATGGTTCAGTATTACTCGAACTTTCGACGAATATGGGTTATGCCATTATTGATCGTGTCCTAGGTGGGGCAGGAAGAGGCATGAATAAATTAAGAGATTTTACAGATATTGAACATCTGATTTTAGAGAGGCTTTTTGCTCAATTTGCAGAATTACTCATCGAACCATGGGAAAATGTGATTGAATTATCACCTGCATTAGAAAAGATTGAGACAAACTCACAAGTAGCTCAAATTATTTCACCTAATGAAATCGTAGCACTTGTAACCTTTAGCTTACGTATAGGCAATGTGGAAGGCATGCTTAATTTATGTATCCCACACATTGTAATCGAACCAATCATGGATAAACTGAATACCAAGTATTGGTTCTCTCAAAATGAAAAGCAAAAAAATCCTATTTATGAAAAACATTTAGAGCAATTAGTAGAAAGAGCCCATATACCGATACGTGCTGAATTAGGAAAAACCCATATTACGATCAGTGAGTTTTTACAACTTCAGCCAATGGATATTATCAAGTTGGATAAAGACATTGAGGCAGATGTCAATGTCTTTGTAGGGAATTTACTAAAGTTCCATGGGAAACCTGGTGTTTATAAAAATAAAGCGGCAAT
Organism: Cellulosilyticaceae bacterium; assembly: GCA_051656485.1. GTDB lineage: Bacteria > Bacillota > Clostridia > Lachnospirales > Cellulosilyticaceae > JBOFDK01. Next base: position 5,105 of record JBOGBZ010000009.1, on the reverse strand, counting down.
TCAAATCAAAGAAGTTGTAGTAAGGGAGGATGAATAATGACTGGAGAAATGCTTTCCCAAGAGGAAATAAATGCATTGCTAGGAGGACTAGATATTGATAATGAGCCTCCAAAAACAGCGGATGACAACGCGTATTTAACACCAGAACAAATCGATGCACTTGGTGAAATTGGTAATATCAGTATGGGGACAGCGGCAACAACATTGTTTGCCCTATTAAACCATAAAGTAATGATTACAACACCACATGTGGAAATCTTATCAATCGATGACTTTAAAAGTCAAATTACAGATGAGCATATTGCTGTATCAGTAGGCTATACAGAAGGTTTATCTGGTATGAACCTCTTAATTTTAAATGAGTCAGATGTAAAAGTTATAGCAGATTTAATGATGGGTGGACCGGGCATTGTAAGTGATGAACCGATCAACGATCTCCATTTAAGCGCTATTTCAGAAGCAATGAATCAAATGATTGGTTCATCGTCTACATCCTTATCCCAAATGTTCCAAAAGAAAATTGATATTAGTCCACCAGAAGCGATTCAAATGAGTTCAGCAAGACAACAACTTGAGCATATACTAGGAAGTAGTGATCCTATTGCAAAGATTTCTTTTAGAATGCAAATCGAAGAAAATATCATTGATAGTCAGCTTATGCAAGTGCTACCAATTGAATTTGCAAAAAGTTTAGTAGCAAACTTATTAGGTGAGCAAGAACAAGTATCCGTACAAGAACCACAAATTCAGGTCCAGCCTAAGATGGAACCAGAACAGGAGCGAACCCAGATGGCTACTGCGACGCAACCACAGAAAGCAAATGTCCAAATACCTGTTGAAGAACCTGTAATGCCGCATTTTGAGATGCCAGCACAGATGCAAAATACTGGGGAAAAGCATACTTTAAGAGATGTGGAAGTCCAAAAAGCAGAGTTCCCACAATTTGCAACGGGATACACAACGTATCCAAAAGAAAATATGAACGTTCTTTTAGATGTTTCCCTTGAAGTATCTGTAGAGCTTGGAAGAACACATAAAAAAATTAGGGAAATACTTGAGTTTGGGCCAGGAAGTGTCATTGAACTTGACCGTTTAGTAGGTGAGCCAATTGACATATTAGTGAATGGTAAGTTCATTGCAAAAGGGGAAGTAGTTGTTATAGACGAAAACTTTGGTGTACGTATTACAGATATTATTAATCCAGAGAATAGAATTTAGAGAGGTGTAAAGACATGGCAAAGAAAGTATTAGTAGTAGACGACGCAGCATTTATGAGAATGATGATTAAGGACATTCTTTCAAAGAATGGTTATGAGATTGCAGGTGAGGCTGAAAATGGTTTAAAAGCCATCGAAAAATATAAAGAATTATCACCAGACTTAGTATTAATGGATATTACAATGCCAGAAATGGATGGTATTCAAGCAGTAAAAAATATCAAAGCGATCGATCCAGCAGCAAAAATTGTTATGTGTTCAGCAATGGGCCAACAAGCAATGGTTATTGAATCTATTCAAGCAGGAGCGAGAGACTTTATCGTGAAGCCATTCCAAGCAGAGCGTGTTCTTGAGGCTGTACGTAAAGTTGTAGGCTAGAAGTATGATACAATCGACAGGAGAGAGTGTAATAGATATCTTAGTTATTCTCATAGCATTTATAGGTATCTTGTGGCTAAGCTATGTGGTAACAAAGAAAATGGCCACAATGAAACAAGGAAGCCTTGGGAATAAAAACTTACGTATGATAGAAACGATCCATATCGGGCAAAATCAGTTTCTTTCTATTGTTCAAGTAGGAGAAGAATATCACTTATTTGCAACGTCAAAAGAGCAAGTAACGTACTGTCACAAAATAGATGAAAACACACTCCGTTTTGAGACAGCACCAGATACTTCATTTAGTGCTTATCTCAATTATTTTAAGCAAGATAAACAGGAGAAGAAAGATGAAGGCGAATAAAATAAAGCAATGGATTATTTTCACGTTGGTGCTCATAGGAATGATGACTTTTGTGTCTTTTGAAGCACAAGCCACAGTACCTGTACCCCGTTTAGAAGTGCAAGTGGGTACAGCAGATACACCACAGGAACTTAGTCAAAGTTTACAAATGCTCTTTTTACTGACAATTATAGCCCTTGCACCATCCATATTAATTATGATGACATCTTTTACACGTATTGTGATTTCATTACATTTCTTGAAGTCAGCAATAGGGACGCAACAGATGCCACCAAACCAAATTGTTATTGGACTAGCTCTATTTTTAACATTTTTCGTCATGAGCCCTGTGTTCACAACGATTAATGAAACGGCAGTCATACCTCTTGAAAGTGGACAAATTACCCAACAAGAGGCGATAGAAAAAGGCATGTTACCTATAAAAGAATTCATGTTAAGACAAACAAGAGATGAAGATATTAAGCTATTTATGGACTTAGCAGACAGGGAACCATTAGCAGACGGTGTAGATATCTTAGAAGCAATCCCTTTCCATATCGTTATTCCAGCTTTTATCATTAGTGAATTACGGGCAGGCTTTATCATAGGCTTTTTACTCTACATACCGTTTATTGTTATTGATATGGTCGTAGCATCTACCTTAATGTCTATGGGGATGATGATGCTACCGCCAGCTATGATTGCACTGCCTTTTAAAATCTTACTTTTTATATTAGTAGATGGATGGAACTTAATCATCGGACAAATTGTACAAACATTTAAGTAGAGGTGAAACATATGGAACAACTTGTAATAGATATGATGAGAGAAGCAGTAATAACAATGATTAAAGTTTCATCACCTATGCTTATGGTCGCTCTTGTTATAGGTCTTGTGGTAAGTATTTTCCAGACAGCTACATCTATTCAAGAACAAACGTTGGCATTCATCCCAAAAATTATCGGTGTTTTTATGGCACTGGTGATTTTTGGGTCATGGATGATCCATGTCTTACGTGAATTTATTATTAAAATATTTACGAGCTTTAATGCATTTTTGTAAAGTGAGGTAAAGAAAAATGATCTTTTTTTATACCCATATCGATGTATTATTGCTTATTTTTTGCAGGATTATTTTTGCATTAAGTTTTTTACCGATTATTGTAGAGACAAAATTACCACCGGCTGCAAGGGTTGGCTTAGCTTTAGCGTTGACAGCCATTACTTTTTTGGTGATGCCACCTACTACCTTGCAGTATTCCCCACAAGTCTTAAGTTTCTTTTTACTCGTATTAAAGGAAATACTCGTAGGACTTATTATGAGCTTTGGAATCATGTTTTTCTTCCAAGTGTACTACTTTGTAGGCCATATGTGGAGTATGCAAGGGGGACTGGGTATGAGTACCCTATTTGATCCTGTAGGTGGGGCACAAGTACCTTTATTAGGTAAGTTTTATTACTTGGGATTTTGTGCTGTCTTTACGTTATCAGGAGGGTATCATTGGTTTATCCGTGCATTGGTGGAGAGCTTTCAGCATATACCAGTGGGCCAAGCGGTATTTCCCACAGGACTTGTGGGAACTATGGTTGATGCCATGGCCACCCTATGGTTATTAAGCTTTAAATTAGCAAGTCCCATATTAGCAGTTATTTTTATTGTGGACTGTGGTCTAGGCATTCTAGCGCGAACGGTTCCACAGATGAATATGTTTGTTATAGGACTTCCCTTAAAGCTCATGCTACTGTTTTATATGCTGATTGTAATCATGAGCTTACTACCAGCATTTAATGCATTGATTACGAATGAAATAGTGAATTTGTTTTATAATTTGGTACAAGGATTGAGAGCAGGATGAAAATGAGGACACAGCATAAGAGAAGTAGAAGTACCAGTAGTGTCTTAGGACAGTGGGATTTACAGTTTTTTAGTGCTGAAAGCGAAGGACGCACTGAAAAGGCTACTGGTAAAAAAAGAGAAGACGCTAGGAAAAAAGGTCAAGTCGCTAAAAGTACCGAGTTGAATACAGCATTTATTTTACTCACATTTTTTGGCTTAATAAGTGTTTTAGCGGTGTACTACTTAAATCGATTAGGCGCTCAAATCAATAGTGTTTTCAAAGAAATACCAAACCTCGTCAAAGATTTTAACGGTGAAAATCTACTGCGTGTCGTAGGTCAAGCCCTCGGTGAAATTGTCATTATTAATGGACCGCTTTGGCTAGGGCTTTTTGCAGTTGCCCTTTTTATTAGTATTATTCAGGTAGGTTATAAACCTACCTTTCAACCATTAGCACCTAAGTTTAGCAAACTCAATCCATTATCAGGACTTAAACGTATCGTATCTAAAGATATGCTTGTGGAACTTATCAAAGGGATTGGAAAGGTTATTTTTTTAGGAGCTATTTTTTTATCTGTACTTCAAGATGTGATGTATGTATTTTTTAAGTTTTATGATATGACACTTCTTCAGATTTTGACCAATACAGGGGAAGTTCTTTTACAAGTAGGCTTTAAAGTCGGCATGGCTTTTTTATTCCTTGCTATACTAGACTATGCTTATCAAAAATATAAATACGAAGATAGCATCAAGATGACGAAACAAGAAATTAAAGATGAATATAAACAAGCAGAAGGGGATCCGCAACTTAAAGGGAAAATCAAACAAAAGATGCGTGAAATGTCCATGAAGCGTATGATGCAGGACATCCCAAAAGCAGACGTTATTATAACCAACCCCACACATTTTGCCATCGCCATCAGTTATGACAGCGATAAAAATAGCGCACCTATTGTACTGGCTAAAGGGGTAGACTATGTGGCGCAAAAGATTAAAGAAAAAGGGAAAGAACATCATATACATATTGTAGAGAACAAGCCACTTGCTAGGGCACTTTACTATACAGTGGATATAGGTGAAGCGATACCAGAAGAATTGTATAATGCAGTAGCAGAAGTGCTAGCATATGTTTATAGTTTGAATCATCCCAAAAAGTAGGAGGAATAAACCGTGAAATTTAAAGCAGGAGATTTGATTTTAGGGGCAAGTGTAATAGGCATTATACTGCTTATTATGATTCCACTACCTGATGAGATACTTAGTATCTTTTTAATTTTAAATATTTCTGTGGCAGCTATGATTTTACTTAGCGCACTTTTTTCAAAAGAAAC
>JBOGBZ010000008.1:0-29914 GCA_051656485.1 Cellulosilyticaceae bacterium | reverse complement strand
ACGTTTCTGCTTGTAATTCTTCTTTCGCAGACTCAATGATTTTATGTACGAGACGATTGAAATTGATATCCTTATTGAACTTGGTTCCTATCTGCCACACCCGCTGCATACGTTCTAATTTGGCTTTTGATCTCTTATGGGTTTGGTCTAAAGCAATAAGGGTTATGATGAGTAAAATACTAATAATAACAAGTAGTATAATCATGCGACCTATTTTCCCTTCTTATTTCTACTAAAACCTTTGTGTTTATTTTATTACAACTTTTTATCTTTTTCAATAAAGTTTGAATTATTATGCCTATTCTTTTACTTTCATACAAAAAAAGAAGAAGGCTGTCACACTAACTAATTAGTACTCAGCCCCCTTTCATAATTTATAATTTATCCTTTATACTTCAGTACTGTCCATTATGTATTACTCTTGTTCAAAGTACATTTCATTAGTTCCTTTAAAGCTCTTTACTAACATCTTTCTCATCTTAGCATGTTCTTTAAATACTTCCATCCATATTGAAAAATGTCCACATTGTGTCGCAGTCCTACATATACAATTCATAACAATCTGAGAATCCCCTTCATTAAATGCTAATAAGTCATTTAATGAATCATATGCATTTCTCCAAGCCGTTCCCCGACTCATATACCTGGTGTCCTTATGATTTTTCCAGTCCTTACTTCCTGGTTGTCTATCAAGTTTCATGAGCTCAATTGTATTTAACGCTTTACTGCGTTCTTCTCCTACAATATTATCATTAACATCTATAGCTTTGTCCTGTTGATATTTAAATACTTTAAAAGTATTGTATTCATCTGGCCATAAATAATCTTGTCTATTCTGATTATGATTATGATTACTCTTGCTCGTATTGCAATACTTGCATGATAAGAGAAAATTATTCCATTCTAACTCTGCTCCACCATTGACCTTAGGTATCACATGTTCTACCTCTGGCATATTTTTTATACTCATTTCACAATACGAGCAATATGGACCTAATATATTTAACAAATCATCTCTAGCATCTTCATAAGCTCTATAAGTTTGTGGCGCATCTCCTTTGTTTACCGGTCTCACCTAATTCCCCCCATACTTCTTATACTCTGCTACTGCTCTTTTTCTTTCTAAAAATGCCATATAAGCAATATCATCAGCAAATGGTTTAGTGAGTTCATCCATCTTATTCTTTAACTTCTCTATTTCCTTATCATTTTGGCTTTTTTCTAAATTATTTAAAGCATCATAGTACTCTTTAGCTGCTTCAAACATTGCTTTCTTTTTTTCACTCCATTGAGGCATTTCTACCCCCATAACATCTTCCGTTATATCTTCAATACTCATTTTGCTATAATCTGCTAACTTATTAATATTAGCTATTTCATCTAGGTTCCTTAATTCTCCTTCTTCTAATGATTGAATAATAAAAGGAGAATGTGTAGTAGCAATAAATTGTACTTTAGGAAATACTCGTTTAAAATCACCCACTACTTTTCTTTGCCATTCTGGATGTAAATGTAAATCAACCTCATCAATTAATACAATCCCAGGAGTTTGCTTAATAACCTCGTCTTCTAAAAAAGGATTCAATGTTGCCATTCTAAATGCAATATCCCCTACCATACCTAATATATTTCTATATCCATCGCTAAGTAACCCATATGGCAGACGTGTTCCATCTTCTAATGTTATTTGTAACTCATCACTATTAATATTATAGAAGACCTTAACATCTCCCATTACTCTATCCTTAACAATTAACCCTTTTATACACTCTTGCATTGCTTTTTTTACAGCCGTAAGCTGACCTATTTTAATTTCTTCTTGCATCTCAATTAGTGTCATTTTCTTAAACCACTTCATAAAAAGTTTTTCATTCGACATTGGATTCAAGCAATTCTTATATCCTAGTAATCGAGAACCTGTTTCTAATAAACGATCTTTGTCAGTATCTTTAATTCTTGCCCATAATCTACTTGTTCCATGATATGCAAATACAGGTAATATTACCTGATCACCAGACGTAACTTTCTTTTGCATTACTTTTGCTTGCTTAACAATATCTTTTGCATTAATTCTAGTAGTCGCCCCACCTTCATGATTCAAACTACGTTCCCATTGTATTTCTTGTTTATTAATATCTCCTTTAGCTTCAACAACAACTGGATATTGTCGTTCTAATGTAATTACTTTTCCATGCTCAATTTGCTTAAATCTTACTTCTCTATTTTCTCTATTATCAAGTATATTTCTTGATTTCACACCATTAATACCTAACAAAAATCCACCTATTGCTATAGCTAGACCATCTAATACTGCTGTTTTACCTGTTGCATTCTCTCCGATAAACACAGTAAACTTATCATTTAGTGTAATTTCTAGTTCTTCAAATCCATGAAAATTTTTAAGTTTTATCCATTTTATGTCCATGCTTCACCTCCGCACAGTTTACTATTATACATTATTTACCTTTAAATCAAATTTAAACATCTTATATATAGTTTTCTTCTCTTTATCTTAACACATTTTGTTTTACTTTTAATAGCATTTAAAAGCAATCTACTCTATGTAATAATTTATCATTAATTCAAAAAAAATAGGATAACAAATATTCTGCTTCCCATAAACTATATTTTCTATTTTAAAAGTGTATTAATAACCTAAATATGGCCTAATTCAAATCATATAAAAAACAAAATCTCTAGACTCCTTAAATCATAAGGTTTCTAGAGATTTGGCTTATAACGCACGCGGTAGGATTCGAACCCACGACATTCTGATCCGAAGTCAGACGCTCTATCCAGCTGAACTACGCGTGCTTATGGTAGATAGTTTAGCATATATTGGATAGAGTTGCAATGGTTACATGCATTGATTTATAAAGTTAGCTGTAATCCTTGTTCTATATTCTAATCATTATTTTCCTGCTATAGAACATCTGATTTTTTGCAATTTAGGACATCTGATTTTTAGTCATACATACACACTAGCACTAATTTCTCCTATGAACAAGCCAAATAGGATAAAAACAAATAAGGATACACTTTAATGTACCCTTGCTTAAGAAATAGTTTGAATATCTTTTTCTAAGTCTCTAACTTTTTTATAAATGTTTAAGTTAAACCTATCTTGAATATCTTCATCTGTCATTTTTTCTATATCTTCATTAAAAATATTTTTCAAAATATCCTTCTGGTCTTCAATATTATATCTAGAGAAATGTGGTATATATTTAGTGGCGTTCAGATTATAAATTACCTCGTGATATGTTCTTGCAAATCTCTTAATTTCTTTATTAGTTTTTAGTTCTTCTAATTCATATCTTTTAAGTAATTTACTTACTAAGTTATCTAAATGAAAAAGAACTTTTTTGTCATCAATTTGTGAATAAAAAAATATCCATCCATATTTTCCTTGATCAAACTTACAACCCGTTATCTTTAAATTTATATCCCATATTAGCATTTCTTTAGTATAGTTTTTATTATGTTTATACTCCAAAAATAATTTCTCTAAAACTTTTTCTACTCTTTTAATTGATTTTTCTTGTACACTAAATTTTTTTTTACTTATTTTGTAACCTAGGTAATTTGTTGTTTCATTTATGCCTCTACTATAACTTTTTTCTTCATTTACATCCAATCCTAATTTATCCTTAAGTTGATTCGTTATCTCTTCTTGTATTTTCTTTCCATCTCTTTTTTTACACAGAATAAATATATCATCTACATACCGATAGTACTTATAATTCGGATTTACTTTATACCCTTCATCTATTTCACTTATATATATCTCTGCTAATATATTCGAAATAGGTAACCCCTGTGGGATACCTGTATCATTAAGTTTCATCTCTCCAAAGGGATGGCATATAATTTCATTTTGAATACATCTTTTTATCAATCTTTGAGCCTTTATATCTATTTTACTTATCTTATCTAATAATACTTTCTGATCTATTGAGCCGTAAAAATCTTTAATGTCTATTTTTATATATCCATCAAAATTATCAATTTCATTTTTTATGTTTTGTATTACAGTTTGAACCAATGGTATGTTTGAACCTATGTATTGTTTTGCCAGATATTCTTTTAAAATCATCAATACTAATTTATCCCTTATCGTCGCCATCGCTATGACTCTAGGTGGTTTACCAATCCCCTTATGAACCAATGTCCCTTTATAAGATGTAAACTTGTACTTTCCCTCAAGAACTTTATTGTTTATTAATTTTATAGTACTCGGCAAATGATTTTCAAATTTAATTCTACCAATTTTATCAGTTCCTACTGTACATTTTCTTCTTAAATTTTCCATGTAATATTCAAAAAGATTCTTTTCCGAAAATAACTCATCCATTTCTTTATCTCCACCTATATGATTAATAGAGCCCCTAAATATTTTATTCCTAAATACAATTTATCTTCTGTATCCCACATATGTAAGCGTTAACCTATTGATCAGTTCCAGACCATCCTATTATCAAATATATTAAGCTTCTAGCACTTAAACTATTCCTTAACAGAATCTTTTCTTTAAGTAATATAATAAAGAAAAAGGGGCTCTAGTAATTTATTATTGTCTAGAGAGTTTAAATAAATTCTCTATCATGATTGGTAAAAATGGTATAAGCACTATTATAGGAAAAACCACTATACTGATTTTAATGATAATATTTTTAAATGTAGTCATTATATAAATAATAGTTTCATTTTTACTTAGTTTTTCTGTCTTATCATACCACATAAACTTAAAATAATCATATTCATTTTGATTTTCGCAAGCATCTAAAAGATCATTATATTTATTATTTATCTCCATAATATCCATATTACCTAACTTTGCTTGATTATATAACTTATTTAAACTAATATAATTATTCTTTAAATCTTTTGCTCTCTCTTCATATCTTTTATTTCCCATGAATACAATTGACACAGTTAAACAAATAGAAATAACCACTAGTATAAGTGAAATGTTATCATTTGGATATTTAATTAAATATAAAGATATGGCTGTAATCATTAAAGAATAATATATGTTAATAGTAGCAATAAATTCTGCTGTTTTCTTATATCTTTCAGAAGTATTTATTCTAGACTTTTTAGTCTTCCAGATATTACTCAGCAATTTATCTTTATCCATTATTTTCTCCTTTTTACACTATAATATAAAAATATTCTACACAAAATCTATTTACAAATCAATATTTATCTATTCTTTATAGACCTATTTATATTTCTCATAGATCTCTATATATTTATAGATTGTTTGCCTACTCACTTTACATAGACATGCAAACTCTGTTTTATTAATTTCTCTCTTTTTATACTTTTGATAATGTTTCATAAAATTATTTGGCAAGTTATCAATTGTAGTTTCAGGTCTGCCCACAACTTTTCCTTTTGCTATTGCATTTGCCATTCCACTTCTAACACGTTCGCTAATCATATTACGTTCCATCTCAGCAAATACACCCATCATCTTTAACATGCCATCTGTTATAGCATCTAATTGTCCTTTTGTGCAATCAACTATAAATCCTCCTATGATTAACTTCAAATGTTTTTCTTTTACTATCTCAATGATTTCACATAGCTGCTTTGTACTTCTTGTAATACGTGATACTTCTGTAGTTATGATGGTATCCCCTTCTACTATTTTATCTAGTAATCTTCCTAGCTCTACTCTATCCGCCTTCGTACCACTTTCATATTCCCAATACATATTTTCTTCTTGGGTACACCCTAGTATTTTAAGTTCTCTTTTTTGTCTATCAATATCTTGTCTATCTTCATTTGTTGAACATCTCGCATATCCATATGTAGCCATTATAAGTTACCACCTTTTGTCATTTATTAAGTCCATCATAACTCGTACTGCAAAAATCGTCAACGAAAAGGTTTTTTATATTTCTTTTACATTTTTCCATTATTTTCTTAGGTCTATTGGTTATTTTTAAGCATTTGAAAACGTCAACGAAACCATTTGTTTTCTTTTACACCTTTTTAAACGCTTTTTATTATGTTTTATAACATGTAAAAAAGAGCCTATATGCAATATTTATATAGACTCAATGTTTATTATTATTTAATTAGGGGCAATCGACTAGCAATTTGTTTAGTTGGTTATTCATACCTTCTAATAATTCCACTTGAGAATCCCATAGTTGTTTTATCCGCCAAGACACTTCGCTGTAAACTTGTGGTCTGTGGATAGTCTTTATCATTTGTATATTTTTGGCCAAATATACATTCTTCTGCTTGCTCGGAATAAGGGCAACTGCTAATAATCTCAAAACGATTAGCAAAATGTCTAATATTACTATTAAGTGCCAAGACTTCCTTAAGTTTAGGATAAAGCATCCATGAATAACAAAGAAATGCTTGCCATTTATGTTTTGGAAAATATGAATCAAAAAATATCTTAGCATCATAAAATGCTTTATCACATTCATTAGTAGTAATCTCACTGCCTTTGGGAATATGAACATTTAATACTGGACTTCCCGTAGGAATTTCCTGTTTAATAGAATCATGAAAATGCATAAATCCATCTTCCAAGTAAACCATATGAAATATCTGAAATTGTAGTACTCCAATAGTAAATAACTTCATATTCATATGGTGTCTAAACCAAATAACATCATCTTTCGATAATCCCAATGTACCTTGATCCACTTTATATACAATACTTCTTTGGGTTATATCGTCTATTGTATTGAAAAAAACATCATCTGGTATTTTTAGAACTTTATATTGATGATACAGATATTCTGTCATAAATAATATACCTGCTAGCCTTGTAAGAGGATTATGCTTACATATTTTAAAGTTAGGAAGCTCTCCATCATATGCAGTTTGGCCGATATGGTTCATTTCAGCAATATGTTGCTCAATATACTCTATTAATTGTTTCTTATCTTCATTCTTAAAGTTCATTTTCTTAATAATCTCATTAAATTTCATAGTTCCTCCTGAATTTTGGGCACAAAAATACCCCTAAAGTAATTAGTACATACTCCAGAGGTAATTATTAACATAGTTCAAGTAAAACTATAAATTTTTGCCTGGAGTAGTCTTTGAAATAATTAGGTATAAATTTAAATTAATTAGCTTTTGCATGATAACCACTCCCTTCAGTATTTAATATTTGCATTATATCATTATTATTTTTAACATTCAACATATTTTTATATTGTTATCAATTTAAGACAAATTCACTATATCCTATTGAATAAACATCAAAAATCTAGCCTTTCCTAGCCTGCTTTATACCTTTTTGGATCAAAAAAGGCCCTTTTCACCAGTATTTACACACTGTCAATTAGGCTCTATACTTTGGCATATCTATGTTATTTCTATTTCCAAAGCTCCATACCCTCGAAAAATTTCATTTTAGGAATTTTGTGTATGCTGAGAGGGGCACGTGGCAGACAACTACTTCTTGTTTATTTACCCACTAGTAGGGGGGGGACTTAATTTTTTCATTTTAAAAAGACACCTATTTCTAGATGTCTCTGCTCAATATTTAAATTTAGATTTCTACCAATGAATGTTCAAATACTTCCTTGTCCCACATACCTCCCATATACTTTGCCATACAAATAATATTGTTATGAGCAATAGCTACCTTACGCATATAGTTAGATGGTATACTATCTACTAATTGCTGTGGTAATAACAAATAAGCCTGTATTGTTTCTCGCCCTTTTAACTTCTTCCCAACTAGTCTATGATTTCCATCTATCAATATAACACTTGGTTCTAAGCACGGTAATATGCCTGCTATAATAGGTTGATCATTGCATGCTGCATTCTCTAAATATGTTGGGTCAATATCATTTGTAGCACTAGCTGAAAGTAATATATCTATAGGCACTGTTACTGGTTTAATCCCATATTCCTTAATTTTCTGTTTTAAAGTGTCTATAAACCACACTAACCTATAATAACCATCATTCGGAAGATATATCTGCTTGTCAAAATACTCAATCTCTTTGCTCATATCAATAAAGGGCGGAAGCCTGAACCCATCGTATTTTTCATGTATCAATATTTTATAGTACTTACCAAACATTTCCTCATAATTATATTCATTCTCTATTGGTTCTATTGCCTTTATTAATGCTTTTCTCTTTTTAAAGAAAGTATCTAGTTTATATTCCCCATCTTTATATAATTTCATCTATATGCTCCTTTTAATGTATTTTTTCTTTATCAATTTTCTTGCCTCTTGCAGTAGTTGGATGCAGTAGTTTCATTCTCAAACCCATTGTTATTAGTAGCCCTGCGATAGTTTCAGTAGTTAGTTAGTAACCTTAAGTTTACGCTTATACAAGTCTTCTTATATACTTCTTATTCATCTCTAACTTACTTTTACTTCTAAACTATCTATACTATCGCAAGTACTGATATTACTAAACTTAAGTATCTACAAACTACTTCCTGACTACTGCTATCCTATGCTTTTACAAACTGCTTTACAGATAGCGTAAGTGCTATATCCACATAGTATACATATCTTCCATCGTGTATCTTCTTTAGTCTTTTCTTCATATCTAGTCCAAACCTTGTCCTGTTATCAGGTGTTTCATTGTTCTCTCTACACCATTCTAAGTATTGACTATAGAGTTCCTTGGCTTGTACCCTGTTTCCTTCCTTGGCAATAACACTATCACAAAGAAACTGTCCTAAAAGGTCGCTTTCTCCTCTAAATTCACGTGCTATATCTATCATGACTTGTGGTTCTTTCAATCCTTCTTCTAGGTACATATCAATGCCTTGAATACACCACCAAAAGATACCTTCCACTTCTTTCATGAGCTTGTCTTTCAAGTCTCTATCCTTCTTATCCTCTGCTAAATCTAATGCAAAAGGGATAATTTTAAGCCTTCTCCATATCCCTGTATCTGTTCCTACTATTTCAGGTGTATGGTTCGTAAAAAGCCATAGTTTAAATTGAGGTGTAAAAGAAACAGGCTCGCAATAAAGTCTCCTAGCCGTCACCTTGTCTTCTCCTGTTAATTGCTTGATGAGGCCTTCATTGAATCTTACCCCTTTATTACTCTCTACACACACTACAAACCTTGCATCCATAAGGTTAACAATGTCGGGACTAGCTTCTGAACCTTGTCTTATCTGTGATATGGTTTCTGCCTGTGGGCATTTCACATAGTCATTAAGTACATAGCTTAATATATCCTTAAATACCCCTTTTCCGTTGGCTCCATCACCATACCCTATAAACATACACTGTTCCCTTGTAAAGCCCGTCAGACTATAACCTATGGCTTTCTGTACGTACCTTATTAATTCCTTATCTCCTAGGAAGATTTCGTCTATGAACTTCTCCCAAGTAGGTGCTTTTGCTCCCTTGACTATAGGAATACTTGTGGATTGCGACACATAATCTTGAGGGTTGTGTGGATATAATGTTTTTTCTATGATGTTATAGGTGGCTTGGGGTGTATTCAAAAGCTCACGTCTCGTATTGAATGTTGTAGAGACTATAGGGAGTAGATGCTTGGTTTCATTGAGTATTGAGGTCTTTCCCCTATTACTTCTACAACTCTTGAGATGTAGACTATAGAGCTTTTCTTGTTTCTTACGCCCTTTATCATCTTCTATAGCCTGAGTCAGTAGCTCAAAGTCATCTTGCATCCTATCTATCATCTGATTAGCCAATAGCCTTACCCCATCCACTCTATCTTCTTGCCATTTCACTCCGTTGTACATGAACCACTTATTAAGGTCATAGGCATAACAAAGAGAATCACCAAAAAGTTGTGCCATTGTATCGGCATTATCTGTATCATCTAACCTATAGTGCTTTAATGCTACTTTCTCTTCTAATTTCTCCTCTTCCTTTTCACCTATCAATTCTAAGAGTTGATACTTTGTATGCCCTTCTTGAATATAATCCGTTACATCGCCATGTGCCTTATTACTCGGTATAACTACTTTTACACTTTTTGCAGTCGTACATAAATCTTGTATTATTTGCCTACTTAACTTCTCGCCTGCTTCATCATTATCTTGAAGAATAATAACGTCTAAACCCTCAAAGTAAATTGCTAAATCTTTATACCAAGACGTTGCTCCACCTGCTGTGGTAGCTAATAAGCCCAGTATTTCCATTGTGTGAACATCCTTTTCACCTTCTACATAGTAAATAGGCTCTTCATTGTCTCTTGCCCTCTGTATAGCTGATTTGTTATATAAAGTCTTCTGTCTATCTTTAAAAACATCTTTCCATATGACAGTATCTCCGTCTATTCTAAAATGTCTTATTTTCTTGCCCTTATATCGTGCTTTATAGTACAATACTTTTTGAGAATCGTCATAATACGGATAAAGCTCTTCTAAAGGGAGTTGTCCTTTCTTATTATGATGCCACACCTTTACTTTTTCCTGCCAAGTTAGAGTAAGGGTGTTTTTGTTTGTCTTAAATAAATCTTTTACTTCAAGTCCTATACTAGATAATATGTTTTGCATATCACATCCTGCATGACAATGCATAAGTAATCGATCATCCACTTCTTTAATAGATAAGCTTGGTTCTTTATCCCCATGTGCTGGACAGCAACATATGTAAGAATTTGCTCCATTGCTTTTAACTTTTTCTAGCCTTCCTAATAATTCTTCTAATTGCAAACTGTGCCCTCCTTGATGTCATCGTGTAGTGTTTAATTATCTGAGAAAAATAGATGTTGTACATCACTGTGTAATGCTTCTGCTAATCTTAACATCAGCTCTTTTGTCACCTTACGGTCTCTACCATTTTCAATACGTGATAATACGCTCCTTCCTATTCCTACTTCTCTACAAAGTTCTTCCTGTGTTAACTTAAGCCTCATTCTAGCAAATTTTACGTTCATTCATATCTCCTTTTATTGAGTTTTAACTTTTTTAGTGTGCTTTTTGTTTTTTTATTTACACACTATAGTAATTAATACCTTTGTATCCTATCATATACAAATTCATCAAGTCAACACTATACTGTGTATTATAATAATTTTCCATATAGATACACACACTATAATGTGTTACACTATTCCTATCTTAAATCGGAGGTCTCCCTATGTATGGTGATAAAATAAAAGAACTTCGCAAAAACCTTAAGTTATCGCAAAAAGAGTTAGCCGACCAATGTGGTCTCTCTATCTCCTATATTCAACAGATTGAATCAGGCAAAAAAAACAACCCTTCCTTGGAAGCCCTTACATCTATTGCTGATGTCCTTCAAGTTAATATCTACTCTTTATTAGATAAAGATATGGAAGAGTACTATGAGCAGATACATCTTAACAACTGCCTAGACTGGCTAAAGCCTATTTTACTTCCTTCTAATGATATCCTTAGTGATGAAGAAAGTGCTTTGCATGGTTATACTGTTAATATTTTAGAAGCTCTACAGTCTGCTTATAAAAGAGATGCTATACGTGAAGAATTCTATAATGATGTTGCTCAATTCCTAACTTACTTATCTTATCGTTATGGATTTGACCCTTTTGAAAATAAGCCTATTAATAAACCCGAATAACAAGAATGGCCCTAAGTGACTGAACACCTAAGGCCGTTTTTTATTTCTTATTTGCTTTTATCTGTGCTCTCCTCTTACTAAACTGCTCTAATGCACTATATTGTTCAAATCCATCTGCTAAATCATTTCCATACATATTTACATATTTTCTTACCATATCTAGCGTACTATGCCCTAGAATCTTCTGTAGTCTAAAGATATCTCCACCTGCCATGACGTAGTGTTTGCTAAAGGTATGCCTAAATAGATGGCAACTTGTCTTTGTCACACCTCTTGCCCTGTTATACTTTGCAATCTCATGTTTAAAGCCGTCTGCTGTCATTACCTGCTTATAGGCATTACAAAAAAGGTAATCTTCCTCTGTATTACTCCATAGCT
Source organism: Cellulosilyticaceae bacterium (assembly GCA_051656485.1). Classification (GTDB taxonomy): domain Bacteria; phylum Bacillota; class Clostridia; order Lachnospirales; family Cellulosilyticaceae; genus JBOFDK01. Next base: position 17,997 of record JBOGBZ010000008.1, on the reverse strand, counting down.
TCAAATAAACTTTAAGTATCTCCTTCAAAGTTGCTGACATAGGCATAACTTGAACTTTTTTATTCTTAGTTGTTCTAAAGAAGATGCAGTTATTATCAAAATCTAAATCCCCTATTTTTATATGTATAACAGTATTAATACGTGCACCTGTTCCTAACATAAGTGCTATGGCTGTATAACTCCTGTATTCTCCAAATGTTTTCTTCTTTGGTTTTTTCAGTAGTTTGGCAATCTCATGATGTGTGTAAGTCTCTTTGATAACCTCTTCTTCCTTTGGTAAGATAATCTTAAATCTCTGAATGTATTCTCTATCCATGCAGAAGTACATAAATACCCTTATAGCTCTTACCATCGTTCTTACCGAATTTTTACTATACTCTTTACTTTGTAGATATATAGTGTAATCTTCTATTGTTTCCTTGCCTATCTCTGTACATAGTGTTTCTTGTTCTACCACATCAAAGAAATACTCTATATTCTTTCTGTAGTACTTCAATGATGCCTTTGCCAATCCCTTCGCCATGCAATGATTGATAAACTCATTAAATGCATCTTCGAGCGTTGTAATCTTCGTGTTTGATAATGTAATTCGCTTTGCCATCTGTGTCTCATTTCTCCCTTTTATCAGACGCAAAAAAGAGCCTCTGACCTAGTTATATTTTAACTAAAAATCAGACGCTCTCATATCTATCAAAACGTTATAAATTCAATATTTGCAGTACTTTCACAAGCACCTCGATCCGAAGTCAGACGCTCTATCCAGCTGAACTACGCGTGCTTATTCTATAATTGCTATACTATTCTATCATAGATAAATAAGAGTTGCAACGGTTGAACTTTATTGATTCTATTTCTCTTAATTTCCAGCCATTATTAATTCAATCAGTTCCTCTACATTCATTCCTATCAACATTTGACTTCTTGTGATTGTCCTCATCATACGTCTGGTGGATTTACTAGCCTCTAATATCGCCTCTATACTCATCGGTCCTGGGGAAGTATCTAATAATCCTAATGCAAAATCCATCTTTTCAGCTTCTGCATTCATAAGATGTGCAAGACTTAGCTCCTGTATACCTGTGCTAGCTAACAAGAGATTCATTGCATCATCTCTTGTAATTGAGATTTCTGGCTCTATATTAGGTATCTCAGGCATAGACATACATGCTTCCCCCACTCTTCTTTATCTTACTTTATACTATTCTCATATTTCTTTTTCAGATACTCTTTTTTTACAAGCTTCTTCAAAAATCTTGCTATCTCGCCATGTGTATCTATCTCTTTGATCACTTCTTCCTTTTTCAGATGCAAAAAGCGCAGCTGAATGATATCTTCCTCTTAGTAATAGTTTTATATTTTTAATTTATAAAATTTTCAAACAATTACTATTGATTTTTAGTATATATAGCATTATATTTATAATAAATTAATATAATTTATTATAAATTTCACACAATACATAAACTGTTTATCTTCTTCTTACTAGTCAAATAGCCTATTTTATCTCACCATTCATTTTTCGTTCATTTCTTCCCATTTGATATACATTCGTAAATTCATACTTTCATTCTAAAAATTCTATAGAGGGGGTGTCTTTTATTTCTGACCTTTGGGCTTCCAAAGGTTCTTTAGAATGGGGTTATGTTTTTTAAAGCTTTACCCAATAGAAAGGAGTTTATGCTATGAAAAAAATCTTCAAAAAAGTTGCCAGCGTCTTTCTTTCGTTACTTTTAACTTTGCCTGCACTTCCCGTCACTTCTGTATTTGCTCAAGATTTCAATGCTTCTCCATCTTCTACTCAGTCCACTACTTCAAGCGCTAAAAAACAAGTCATCGGTTACATCACCCAATGGGATGCTTGGAAGGATACAAAAGCTGGTTTACCTGCTCAAGGTGCATTAAACCAGTTAAATATCGACTACTCTAAGTATACCATCTTGAACTATTCTTTCTTTGGTGTAGCAAATGATGGTTCTCTACATAGTGGGGATTTCAGAAACAAAAACATTTATCAACCAAATGCTGTACAGCAACCTTCTCCTTTACTTTATACTGACATTTATAGCAGCTGGGATCTTTACTTGCTTTTTGGTGAGATCGAGTATGTTTATTATGTGGATGCAGCTATAGCTGCTAGAGCACAAGCTCAAGGTTTCGTAGTCAAAGAAAATGGTAGTACATGGTCTAACCCATCATGGAACCTTTATAACCAGCCACTACCTATGCCTATCAAGAAAGAAGGCGGTGCGCCTGGTTTACTCGAATTAGGTAAGCAAAATGGTGTTAAAGTAATGGCATCCATTGGTGGCTGGAGTATGTGTAAACACTTCCCTGAAATGGCAGCTGATCCTGCAAAGCGTGCACGCTTCATCGAAGATTGTAAGCGCCTCATTGCCATGGGCTTCGATGGTATCGACCTCGACTGGGAGTACGTAGGTGCTTATAGCGGTATGAACTTTACAGGTTCTGAAGCTGACTATGCTAACTTCATTACCTTAGTCAAAGAAATCCGTGCTGCAATCGGCCCTGATAAACTTATCACTTCTTGTTTCTCAGCGAATACCAAAAAGCTTGATGGTTTTAACTGGCCTGAAATTGATAAGTACGTGGATTACTACAACTTCATGACTTATGACGTTCATGGTGGCTGGTCTAATAAAGCTGGTCATAACTCTCCTCTCTATTCTTATACCAATGCTGAGGATGCAGGTATAAGCATTGATGATCTTTATCAGTACTTGCAGTCTACTAACATCAATATGAGTAAGGTAAATATGGGGCTTCCTTTCTACGGACGTGGTGTCGTTACCAATGGTAGTGCTGACTTGCATACACCTACTGTTAAACGTGAGGAAACCATCCAACCTGATGGTCCTCTTTCTACCTGTGCGGATTATACCAACTGGCCAAAAGACGTCTATGATGGTACCCCTAACTATTCTTATATCAACCAAACAGTATTAAAGCCTAACAGCGGCTGGACTGTGAAATGGGATGATGAAGCTAAGGTACCTTATGCTACCAAAGGCAATTTCTTCTTAAGCTATGATAATGAAGAATCTATCGGTTACAAAGCTCAGTATATCAAAGACAAAGACTTAGCTGGTGCTATCGTCTGGAATGTCTTCGGTGATTTAGAGTTTGGTGGTAGCGTTACAAACTATGGTACTAAATTAAAGAAATGGTCTGATGTTAAATCACCATTAGCAAATAAAGTTAATGAAGTATTTAATAGTGGCATCGTATCTGTGGCTTCTCCTACTTTCTCTCTAGCAACAGGTACTTATCCTGAGGCACAAAATGTAACCATTAACTGCGCAACCCCTGGTGCAACCATTCGTTATACCACTGATGGTACAGAGCCTACTGCTAATTCTCCACTTTATAGTACTGCTATTACTGTGGCTAAAACCACTACCCTTAAAGCCAAAGCCTTTAAAGATGGTATGTACGATTCAACTACCGCTTCTGCTACTTACACCATTCCATTAGAAGCCGTAGCCACACCTACCTTCTCTCCTGCTGGTGGCACTTACCCTAAAGCTCAAGACGTCACCATCAGCTGTGTAACACCTGATGCTCTCATTCGTTATACTAATGACGGCACAGAGCCTACCGTTAATTCTCCACTTTATTCAAAAGCTATTACTGTAGCTAAGACCACTACCCTTAAAGCCAAAGCTTTCAAAGATGGTATGGATCCTTCTGCTACTGCTTCTGCAACTTACACTTTAGCATTAGAAGCTGTGGCACCACCTACATTTTCTCCTGCTGGTGGCACCTATGCTGAAGCACAAAATGTAACTATTAGCTGTGCAACACCTGGTGCGACTGTTCGTTATACCACTGATGGTTCTGAACCTACTGCTAACGCTTCTCTCTACAATGCACCTATTGCAGTAAGTAAAACGACGACTATCAAAGCTAAAGCTTTTAAAGATGGCATGAATGATTCAACTACCGCTTCTGCTACCTTTACTATTCAAATCGGCACAACCATCAAACCATGGGCGCCTAATACCCCTTATGTCAAAGGTGACTTAGTATCTTATAATGGTAAGAACTACGAATGTCGTCAACCTCATACTTCTTTAGTTGGTTGGGAACCACCAAATGTACCTGCTTTATGGAAAGACTACTCAGGTTCCGTCACACCTATCGAGACCGTAGCCACGCCTACCTTCTCTCCTAATGGTGGTACTTTTGCAGATGCTCAAAATGTAACCATTAGTTGTGCTACAAGTGGTGCGACCATTCGTTATACCACTGATGGCTCTGAACCTACTGCTTCTTCATCTGTCTACAAAAATAGTATCCCTGTTGCTAAGACCACTACCCTTAAAGCCAAAGCTTTCAAAGAGGGTATGAAAGATTCTTCGACTGTTTCTGCTACCTTCACCATCGAAGTAGCTCCTGTAGAAACTGTAGCTTCACCTACTTTCTCTCCTAACGGTGGTACTTTTACAGATGCTCAAAATGTAACGATTAACTGTGCAACACTTGGTGCAACCATTCGTTATACCACTGATGGATCAGAGCCTACAAGCTCTTCTGCTATTTATAGTAACTCTATCAGTATCAGTGCCTCAACTACCCTTAAAGCGAAAGCTTTCAAAGAAGGTATGAAAGATTCTTCTACTGCTTCTGCTCATTTCACCATCGAAGCCGCGCCTGTAGAAACTGTAGCTTCACCTACTTTCTCTCCTAATGGTGGTACTTTCACTGAAAGTCAAAGTGTAACCATTAGTTGTTCAACAAGTGGCGCAACCATCCGTTATACCACTGATGGCTCAGAGCCTACCACGTCTTCTCCTGCTTATTCTGGTTCTATCCAAGTAAGTGAGACCACTACCCTTAAAGCGAAAGCTTTCAAAGAGGGTATGAATGATTCTTCTACCGCTTCTGCTACCTTCACCATTGAAAGTGGCACAACTGTAGATCCTTGGACACCTAAGACTACTTATGCTACAGGCGCTATCGTATCTTATAACGGCAAGACTTATCGATGCGTGCAAGGCCACACTGCTTTAGCTGGCTGGGAACCTTCTGCTGTACCTGCTTTATGGGCAGAATATACCATGGGGGCTGCTACTTCTTCGGAAGTAGCAGTTCCTGATGTTGTATCTTATACGTTTAATGCTAAGGTTACCCTTTCAGATACTTCTTCTACGCCTACTCTGCTAGCTGAAGGCAAAGCATGGGCACCGAATACTACCTACACTCAAGGTGATATCGTATCTTATAACACTAAAAACTATGAATGTCGTCAAGGCCATACCTCTTTACCAGGCTGGGAACCTTCTGTCGTTCCTGCTTTATGGCTAGACTACAGTGGACCTATCAATCCTACTGAAACTGTAGCTACTCCTACTTTTTCTCCTAACGGTGGCACATTTACTTCTGCTCAAGATATTATGCTAAATTGCAGTACTAATGGCGCTACTATTCGCTACACTACCGATGATTCCGAGCCTACTGCTTCTTCTACACTTTACACCAGCCCTCTTTCTGTAGTGAAGACCACTACACTTAAAGCCAAAGCTTTTAAAGACGGCATGAATGATTCTGCGACTACTTCAGCTACTTTTACCATCGAAGTAGCTCCTGTAGAAACCGTAGCTGCTCCTACTTTTTCCCCTAACGGTGGCACCTTTACTTCTGCTCAGACCGTTACATTAAATTGCAGCACCAACGGCGCTACCATCCGCTACACCACTGCTGGTTCCACGCCTACGGCTTCTTCTACCCTTTACACAAATGCTCTTTCTGTAGATAAGACAACTACCCTTAAAGCAAAAGCTTTCAAAGATGGTATGAATGATTCTACTACCACTTCTGCTACCTTTACTATAGAAGTAGCTCCTGTAGAGACTGTAGCTGCTCCTACCTTTTCTCCTAATGGTGGCACATTTACCTCTGCGCAAACGGTTACTTTAGGTTGTGCAACGAACGGCGCTACCATTCGCTATACTACCGATGGCACTGAGCCTACTATCTCTTCACCTACATACACGAGTGCTATCCAGGTAAGTAAGACGACTACCCTCAAAGCGAAAGCCTTTAAATCAGGCATGAATGATTCCACTACCACTTCTGCTACTTACACCATTCAAGGTAGTGTGGTCGTGAAGCCTTGGGCATCTTCTACTGCTTATGTAAAAGGTGACCTTGTATCTTACAATGGCAAAAACTACGAATGTCGTCAGCCTCATACTTCTTTACTAGGATGGGAACCAACCAATGTCCCTGCTCTATGGGCTGAGTACACTGGTCCTGTAACACCTATTGAAACAGTGAAAGCACCTACATTTTCTCCTATTGGTGGCACTTATGATGCGCCACAAGTAGTCACATTAAATTGTGCAACGTCAGGTGCTACCATTCGCTATACCACTGATGGTTCTGAACCTACTGCTGCTTCTACACTTTATACAAGTGCTCTAAATGTAGCTAAGACCACCACCCTTAAGGCGAAAGCTTTTAAGGCTGGTATGAATGATTCTTCTACCACCTCTGCTACTTATACCATTCAAGGTCTTCCTGTGCAAACCGTAGCAACACCTACTTTTTCTCCTAAAGGTGGTACGTATACCACAGCTCAGACCGTAACACTTACCTGTGCGACACCTGAAGCAACCATCCGTTATACAACCAATGGAACGGAGCCTACTGCTTCTTCAGCTATCTACAGTACTGCCCTTACCATTGCTAATACAACGGTACTTAAAGCAAAGGCCTTTAAAGAAGGTATGGCGGACTCTGATACCACTTCTGCTACTTATAGCATCACCTCAGGTGGTAATACTTCCTTACCAAAAAGATTACTCATTGGCTATTGGCACACTTGGGGTGGTGACGCTTCAGGTGGTGTACCATTCGTCAAACTTCGTGATGTAAACCCTAACTGGGACGTTATCAATATTTCCTTTGCCGAACCCGTTTCACCCGGCAGCACCGATGGTCGCATGAAGTTTGAAATCCCTGGTTTAACACCTGATTACACCGTTAATGATTTCAAAGCAGATATCAAGCTTTTACAATCTCAAGGCAAAAAAGTAGTCTTATCTATTGGTGGCTACGTCGGGTATTTCTCTTTAACTTCTCCTACAGCAGTCAATCAATTTGTGTCAGATATCAAAGGCTTCGTCAATGAGTACGGCTTCGATGGCATCGATATCGACCTTGAGCAATCTTCCGTTACTTTCAATGGTGGTTCTGACCCTGATTACAAAAATCCTACTTCACCGAAAATCGTCAATATGATCAGTGCTATTCGTCAAATTTGTGATGCTTATGGCAAAGACTTCATTCTCTCTTGGGCACCTGAGACCTTCTATATGCAACTAGGCTATACGTACTATGGTGGCTTAAATGGACTTATCGACAATAGAGCTGGCGTTTATCTCCCTATGATTCATGCTCTAAGAGACAAGACGACCTATGTCCATACACAACTCTACAACTCTATGGGCATTCCAGCTCCTGATGGTAAAACTTATAGTATGGGTAATGCTGACGCCGCAGTCGCTATGTGCAAGATGTTATTAGACGGCTTTAATGTGGGTGGCAATCCACAATACTTCTTCGATCCTCTAAGAGCTGACCAAGTAGTCATCGGTGTCCCATCTTCTAGCGGAGCTGCTGGAAGTGGTCATATCTCTAACGCTGCGCTTCAACAAGCTTTTGATACCTTAGTTGCAAAATACCCTGACTTAAGAGGTATTATGACTTGGTCTATCAACTGGGATGCTTTTCAAAATAAAGATTCCTTTGCTATAAGTAATGGGCAGTATTTAGATTCTAAGCAATAATTTTTCACCAAACAAAAGAACGCTAGCTGTAAGGTTTCTCACCTACATCTAGCGTTCTTTTATCTATTGCCAAATACCTTGAAAGATAGGTAAATGATTTTTGTTGTTGCTAATATGGTCTGTAACATAAGTTGCTACAAGGGCACCAATAAGGAGCGTTGCTAACTCTTCTTGGTTTCCTGATACTTTGATTTCTTTTCGCTGCTTTGCTTTTTCACAGATTGATTCAAAGATCTTACCTAATGTAAGTTCATTATAATAGGTATACTCATTCTCTTCGATCCCATTGAAGAAGTATACAAACTCAGCATCTGTAAGCTTCATCTCATTGTTCTTCTCCCCTACATTAAGCAGAAAGCTAATATAGCTATCCACAAAGCGAGAGTACTGGGTCTCTTCATTAAACCATTTGTAGATTTCTTCTACTTTTTCTTTAAATGGCATGTCTTCTGGCCACTGCTTGATACGCAAAGCGACTCTTACAGTAAAGATTCTTAGGTAGTAGTGAAACACATGCTCTTTGGTAGAGAAGTAATTAAAGAAAGTACCTCTAGAAATCTGTGCTCTACTACAAATCTCATCTACTGTAATAGACGAGAATTCCTTCTCTTTTAATAAATGACTTACAGCCTTTAAGATTGTGGTTCTTGTCTTAACAAAGTTTATTTTCCTTAAAGGAAAATTCTCTAATGATTCGTACATATGAAAACTCCTTTCAAATGTTCACCTTTTATTTTCCTTTAAAGTATGGTCTATATTATATATTCTATACATTTTTTATTATTTATTTTTTTTGCTAGCTATAAAAACCCTAGATTTGGGCAATAAATATTGTTATATTATAATATATATAAATTAAGGTTTTATCACAGGAGGTTATCTTATGCAGCAAGATACATTAGAACAAAAAGCTGAAATCTTAAAAGCATTGGCGCACCCAGCTAGGCTTTGCATTACTGCTAATCTTTACTTCAAAGGCAAGTGTAATGTCACAGGGATTCAACACTGTATGGATATGCCACAGTCCACGATTTCTCAGCATCTTTCTAAACTTAAGTCCGTAGGCATTATCAAAGGTGTCCGCAATGGTTTAGAAATCGAATATGACGTTGTCAATGAACATGCCATTGGAATCTTAAAGGTACTATTTCCTTGTACATGTGGCGATAAATAAAGTAGTAAAGGATTATGTATGATTAAATTAAAGCACATTTTTATTTTATTTGTTTTTTATTGTTTTTCTTTTTCTCTTTCTCTAGGTCTTCCTAGCCCGACGCTCCAAGGGGAAGGTGCCTTACTTTTGGAAGCTTCTACTGGTAAGGTTCTCTATGCCAAAAACCCTACCTATCGCTTCTACCCTGCAAGTACAACTAAAGTTCTTACGACCCTTCTACTTGCTGAGTCTTTCGATATAGATGCTACCCTTACCAAATCTCCAGAAAGCATGATAGAAGTTCCTGCTGATAGTAGTCACATAGGCCTCTCTGTAGGTGATACCTACTCTTATAAAGACGGTCTTCATGCTATTCTTATGGGGTCGGATAACTATGTATCTTATGATATGGCTATCCATAATAGTGGGAGCATCCAAGCCTTCGTGGATAAAATGAACGCCAAGGCAGCTTCCCTAGGTGCTACCTCCACTCATTTTGTGAATCCTCATGGCTACCATGACCCAAACCATTATACGACACCCTATGATTTGGCACTGATTACACAAGCCGCTTTCGCTAATCCTATCGTTACACAAGTTGCAGGTACTCCTACCCATAATTTTACGATTATGAATAAAGAAAAGACCTTACCACTTACCCATACAGCTGCTTCTTTTAAGAAAGAATCTCCTTACTATAACCCTCATATCGTAGCTGCTAAGACAGGGTACCATACGCCAGCTGGTCGTACACTTGTAGCGAAAGCTGTCTATGGTGATTTGGAACTGATTGGTGTGGTAATGAAGTCAGGTAGTCTTTCACGTTTTGAAGATATCAATAAACTTTTTGAGTATGGTAGCCAAAACTTCCGCTATACATTAAGCAGCGATGGCACCTCTTCTCTTGAAAATATCTCTTATGCACCGTGGGCTAAGCCGCATATAGAGCACGCTATCAAGCAAGGTCTTTATCAACCTACCCTTAGAAGCTATATGGATCCTTCAACCGCCCACAGCCTCTCTACTTTACTAGAGAAAGCTACTCTTGGTGTAGACTTAGAATCCGCGGTGCATTTACCTGCCACAGCACCTTCTCGTCACTATACACCACTTTTAGCAACTGATGCCCAAAAGATTTTTCAAAAGGTAGCATCCCTTCGCGGCGTAGAACTTCCATCGCAGTTTATTACTACTTCTTTAAGTCCTTATTATGCTGAAGTGCCTACTACCTTAAGCATCGAAGATAGTATTTATCTTGTAGAAGCTTTCCAACTTTTCTTATTAACTACCGACCCTACGTATACACTTGGTTTTTAGTAACTACACAAAAAAGAGGGGCCATTGCCTCGTGCAATAGCCCCTCTTTTTTGATTCTTTTATTCAGGAGGTTTTTATGCGTATTATCCCTCACAAACATCCTTTTCACCTAGGACGTCTTCTTCTTTATAGCGTCGCTCTTTTAGCGATTTACTCCCTAGACTTACATAAACTTATGTCTGAAAGCATCTGCTTTTGGTATAACACTTACGGTTTCCTCTGCCCTACTTGTGGCGGCACACGTTCTTTTCTACATTTCATGCACTTCAATTTCGTACAAGCTTTCCACTACAATAGTGCACTTACTTTAGGTCTGTATCCTTTAGCCACTTTTTTAGTATGCCAAGATAGCATAAGCATCATCCTTAATTGCTTTTTCGGCAAGGAGTTGCCTTCTTTACTACTTTTCTTTATGAATCTTTTTAATAGAAGGGAGGTATAGTATGTCTTTTTGGATACCTGTCTGCTTCATGTACATTACTTTCGTTGTAGGACTTCTTCTTTATAAAGGCCGTTTCTCTACAGCTAAAGTTTACAAGTACCTTCATTACCTTTACTTCCCTTTATTTCTACTTACCGTGATCCTCTATTTACTATGGGGTATCTTACGCAACTAATGCCCCTTCCTTTTAGAAGCCTACACTCAACATAAGTACTAAGAAGAATAATTGTGGTAATAAGCCTACAATCCCTAATGATAAGCCTGCAATAGCAAGCCCTCTATTGATAGCTTTCATACCTACCCCACCGAAGATAATTGCTAGTACACAAGGAATTAATCCGAAAACTGGTAAACAGCACGTACATAAAATCCCTATAATCCCTAGCACAAGACTAGCGATGCCATACCCTTCACCAGTCCGATCCTCTGGTTTATCATAGTAACTTCCATAATCCTTATACATCCCCTTAGAATCCTGCACAGGAGGTAAAGGTTGTGTACGGTCATATGTACTTGTCTCCGTATAAGTTCCTGCTTTATAGCCATCTTCTGTTGATTCTTCTTTTACATAGTCAACATCAATGATTTCTTTTTGGTTATCGTTGTCTTGCATTCACGCTCCCCCTTTATTTCAATTAGTATCTTCTCTATTTTATAATATTTTTATTAAATATTCAAACTTTTTAACCGTTAATTTCTCCTGCACGCTTAAATCCTTCTTTTGCCAAGAATACTGCAATGATTTCATTAATGACTGCCGCTGCTGCAATCGTCCCCTGTATAATCGCTGCATTTTCTGGTGTCGGCCCTATAAGTGTATTGACCGCAATGCCCGTAAATATCAGTGATACACCTGAGTGTGGTAACAATGTAAGTCCTAGGTATTTCTTTACCGTAGGTTCTGCTTTAGAAATAACTGCTCCCGTATAAGCACCGCCAATTTTACCTATTGCACGCGATACGATATAAATTGCAGTAAAGATACCCGCTCCTAAAATTAGATGATAATCTAAAGGCGCACCTAAGTTAAGAATCACTACAATCATAAAGAGCCCAATAATGGGTTGGTTATCTCTCATAATTCCCTCTATACGTTCTTTACTTACAAGGTTTGCAATCGTTGCTGAGAAACTTACACCCACAAGCATTACATTCAGCATAGGTGATGGTAATACATACTCATTAATGATAATTGCTGTAGCTGCCGCACCTACGATACATAGGAAGGTTAGAACACGTGTCTTCTTTGTATCCATCTCTGGTTTTAATACAAAGGATGCTAACCATCCTAATAAGCCACCTAATGCAATAGGTAAGATAATCATAAGTGGTACCATATAAAGTGGCATGCCACCTCCAGATATACGATTCGATACAATACCTATAACTAAGAAAAAGATTACAAGTGCAATAACGTCATCTAGTGCTGCTAATGGTATCAGTGTCTTTGTCACTGGTCCTTTTGCCTTATATTCATTAATGATAGAAAGAGATGGTGCTGGTGCAGTAGCTAGTGCAATTGCCCCAAATATAAATGCCATATAAATAGGTATCCCTGTGATAGCACAAGTAATTGCAAATACGATTGTTACGACTATAAAAGTTCCCATTGCTTCCGTCAGACAAATAATACCTATCTGTTTACCTGATTTTTTAATATCCTTCCATATAAGCTCCGTTCCAATCAAGAAACCTACTGCGATTTCTCCCACACCTATGAGTGCATGGAACCATCCACTAGTCATCATGCCTTCACTCATCCATCCCAGTGCATAAGGGCCTACGATCATCCCTGTTAATAACCATCCTAATATAGCTGGTAATCTAAGTTTAGATACCAAACGCCCCATAACCATTGCTAGAATCACTAATCCTATTAATACTAAAATTTGCATCCTTATCATTGCCTCCTCTTTTTTGCTTGCCTTATTTGTTTACAATCCCATAAAATACTATACTAATCAGTGTCTTCACACTTTTATTATGTGCTTCAATGATTGCTTCTTTGTCTTCTGGATGTTCAAAATAATTATTTCTATGTTTGCTTTGTAAGTAGCTCCCAAAGTCTTTAATGATATCTACGACTTCATCCCTCTCGATTCCCTCTCTAAGTTCCACCCCTTCAAGGATACTTAATATATACTTTTTATTGGTTTCATTGAGATTTGTCTTAAGAATCTCTATTTGAGATATTAATTCCTCAGGGGGATTCAATAATGCGGTATTAAAAATCTGTCTATAATACGGATTCTCTTCAAAAAACTTAAATCTTACTGCAAAATAAGCGTTCAATCTCTCATCTATCGTTTCTTGTACTTCCTTATAATGCTCTTCCAAGTACTCACTTAACGCATCAAACGTTTTTTGAACGCATATAAGAAAGAGCTCTTCTTTATTTTTATAGTAATGGAAGAGCAATCCTTTCGATAGCTGATGATTCTTGCACATACTATTGGTAGATGCCATCCCATAGTCTTTCTGTCCAAACTCTTCTATTGCTGCCTGTAATATCTTCTCCCTACTCTTTGCATTTTTTTCTTCTCTACTCATACCTTACCTCCTATTTAGCAAAAAAAGACCAACTAGTCTGTAATATAGTATATACATTACAAACCAGTTGGTCAATTTTATTTTCAGATTATTTAGATGTGATTTTTTCGATGCCACCCATGTATGGACGTAATGCTTCTGGAATAATGATAGAACCATCTTCTTGTTGGAAGTTCTCAAGGATAGCTGCTGTTGTACGACCTACAGCAAGTCCACTACCATTTAATGTGTGTACGAATTGTGCTTTATCTTTGATGTCGTTCTTGAACTTGATATTTGCACGTCTTGCTTGGTAGCTTTCGAAGTTTGAACAGCTAGAGATCTCTACATAGCGACCGTAGCTTGGCATCCATACTTCGATATCGTATGTCATTGCTGAGCTGAATCCTAAATCTCCTGTACAAAGCCTTACGACGCGGTATGGAAGACCAAGAGTCTTTAAGATAGCTTCTGCATCATTTGTAAGCTTTTCTAATTCTTCATATGAATCTTCAGGTTTAGCGAACTTTACAAGCTCTACTTTATTGAATTGATGCTGACGGATGATTCCTCTTGTGTCACGACCAGCTGAACCAGCTTCTGCACGGAAACATGCTGTATAAGCACAGTGTTTGATTGTAAGATCATCTCCAGATAAGATCATATCTCTGTACATATTTGTCACTGGTACTTCTGCTGTTGGTACTAAGAAGTACTCTGTCCCTTGTACTTTGAACGCATCATCTTCGAACTTTGGAAGCTGACCTGTACCAGTCATACTTGCACGATTTACCATTTGTGGTGGAAGTACTTCTGTGTAACCATGCTTGTCCACATGCATATCTAACATGAAGTTTGTAAGGGCACGCTCAAGTCTAGCACCTAAACCTTTGTAGATAGTGAAACGTGAACCTGTCACTTTTGCAGCTTTTTCGAAATCTAAGATATCTAAGTCTTCTCCAAGATCCCAGTGTGCTTTCACTTCGAAGTCGAATTGTCTTGGCTCGCCAACTTTTCTAAGCTCTATATTATCCTCATCAGTAGCACCTACTGGCACTTGTGGATTTGGTGTATTTGGAATGCTTAGGATGATTGCTTCGATTTGTGCTTCTACTTCTTTTACTTCTGTATCCATTGTTTTGATTTCTTCAGAAAGTGTCTTCATCTCTGCTAAAATCTCAGTTACATCTTTACCTTCTTTTTTAAGCATAGGTACTTGCTTAGATACAGTGTTTTGTTTGCTCTTAAGTACTTCTACTTCTGCTAAAAGCTCACGTCTTTTTGTATCTAATGCTAAGAAACCTTCTAGATCGTATTTACCGCTTCTTTTTTCAAGAGCAGCTTTTACACCTTCAAAATTACTACGTAGTTCTTTGATATCTAACATTTCACTTCACCTCTTATTAAAATAGTTTTATTTTTGTTTGGGTAATACTTTAGTAAGAAACCAGATTTAGCGTTGAGCCTACCAACATAACCATCTGCTTTCAGCAGCTGTCGCAATACTTCGTATTGCTTTACGTTATGTTGGTAATGTCCACAAAGCAAATGTAAATGCTTACTGGCGTAAGCGCTTACATTTGCTTTGTGGACATTAAAAAACGCCCTTTTACCTACAATAGTAGATAAAAGGACGAGTATATGCTCGTGGTGCCACCTTTATTCGTCAAATCTAAGATTCGACCTCTTATTGCTATAAAGGGCAATCCCCTCCTGATTCATCACCAGAAGCTCCGAAAGCGGACCACTTAAGTGTATCTACTAGTTCTCACCACCCACTAGCTCTCTGAAAAACACTGCCTAAGCTTTTCTTTCATCATCGCTTATATACCTTATTAAACGCTTGTATGCACACAATTATATATGATTGTTATGTAAATTTCAAGGAATGTTTCTTCCTATAAGTTAAAAGTTTTTTTATTAGATGTGTATAAAGCATCGTTAAGTGGTCCATACTATCATTGTACCAAGTGTGAGGTACATCGCTAAATCCCCCCTCAACCTAGATTCCCTCCCCCGGAGTCTAGGTTATTTTTTATGTTTTATTATCCCTTCTTTCTTTATTATATATTCAGCTGTTATACATATTTATTTTTGTTTTTACAATTTTTATATTATATTTAGACTTCTTTTTGTTCATATCGCTATATACGCCTTTTTATACTGTTTGTTACATATGTTATTTTATTTAAGTTCCAAGGGTTTGATTACCTTTTTTTGCTTGTTTTATGATTTTAGACGACATAATGTGTTTTGTTTTTCGTTATTATTTTAACATATTTATATTGACACTTTTTTAACACTATGCTACTATTAGCTCATGGAACAGAAAAAGTTAGCACAAGCGAAGATTATAAAGAATTTTTCATAAAGTTCTTTATATTTTTTTCACTTCAGGTGTTAAATTTCTAACAAAGTCATTTTGCACAATATTTTCTCTTCTATATTTTCAACAAGTCGAGACATACTAAACAAAGATTATTACTAAAACATATATATTAAGGAACTTTTAAGGAGGAATTTATAATGGCAGCGAACAAAAAAGAAAATGCAGCTCCAGTAGTAGAAAAAACACAAATCGATGCAACACAAATGGTAAACGAATTAGTAGCAAAAGCTCAGGTGGCTTTACAAGAATTCATGAATCTTGATCAAGCGCAAGTAGATGCAATCACACAAGCAATGGCACTTGCTGGTCTTTCAAATCAAATGAAACTTGCTCGTATGGCAGTAGAAGAAACAGGTCGTGGTATCTTCGAAGATAAAGTTACAAAAAACATCTTCGCTACTGAGTACATCTACCACAGTATTAAATACGATAAAACAGTTGGTATCATCGAAGAAAACGAAGAAGAAGACTTCATGGTAATTGCTGAGCCTCTTGGTGTTATCGCTGGTGTTACGCCTGTAACAAACCCAACTTCAACAACAATGTTCAAGTCTATCATCTCTATGAAAACACGTAACCCAATCATCTTCGGTTTCCACCCATCAGCTCAAAAATGTTCATCAGAAGCTGCTCGTATCGTAAGAGATGCTGCTATCGCTGCTGGTGCTCCTGAAAACTGTATCCAATGGGTTGAGTTCCCATCTCTTGAAGCTACATCAGCTCTTATGAATCACCCAGGTGTTGCTACAATCCTTGCTACTGGTGGTGGTGGAATGGTTAAGGCGGCTTACTCAGCTGGTAAACCTGCATTAGGCGTAGGTGCTGGTAACGTACCTTGCTTCATCGACAAAACTGCTGTACTTGAAAGATCACTTACAGACCTTATCCTTTCAAAATCATTCGATAACGGTATGATCTGTGCCTCTGAACAAGCTGCTATTATTGAAGCTCCTGTATACGATCAAGCAATCGCATTCATGAAAGAGCAAGGTTGCTACTTCGCAACAAAAGAAGAAATCAAAAAGCTTGAGCCAGTCGTTATCAACCCAGAAAAACAAATGGTTAATGCTGATATCGTAGGTAAATATCCTTACGAAATCGCTGCTTTAGCTGGTATCAAGATTCCTGAAGATACAAAAGTACTTTGCTGTGAAATCGAAGGTGTAGGTGCTGATTACCCACTTTCAAGAGAAAAACTTTCTCCAGTACTTGCTGTAGTAAAAGCTAAAGATGCTAAAGACGGTATCGACAAAGCTGAAATTATGGTTGAACTTGGTGGTCTTGGTCACTCATCAGTTATCCATTCTACAGATGATGATACAATCAAAGCTTTCGCTCAAAGACTTAAAACAGGTCGTGTACTTGTAAACGCTCCATCTACACATGGTGCTATCGGTGATATCTACAATTCAAATATGCCTTCTCTTACACTTGGATGTGGTTCATACGGAAAGAACTCTACTACATCTAACGTAACAGCAGACAATTTAGTAAATAAGAAAAGAGTGGCGAAGAGACAAGTGAATATGCAATGGTTCAAAATTCCAGAAAAAATCTACTTTGAAATGGGTTCAGTAGCATACCTTGCTAAAATGCCAGAGATTTCTCGTGCATTAATCGTAACAGACCCAATGATGGTTCAATTAGGTTATGTTGATAAATTAACTTACCAATTAGCTAAAAATCCAAATAAAGTTGCTGTAGAAATCTTCAGCGATGTAGAGCCAGATCCAGACTTAACAACAGTAAGAAAAGGCGCTGACATGATGCGTTCATTCAAACCAGACGTAATCATCGCACTTGGTGGTGGTTCAGCTATCGATGCTGCTAAAGGTATGTGGTTATTCTACGAAAACCCAGAAGCTGACTTCGTTGGTATGTCACAAAAATTCGCTGACATTAGAAAACGTGTTTACAAGTTTCCTAAATTAGGTAAGCAATCTAAACTTGTTGCTATCCCTACAACATCAGGTACAGGTTCTGAAGTAACATCATTCGCTGTTATCTCTGATAAATCTAAGAACATGAAATACCCACTTGCTGACTACGAGCTAACACCAGACGTAGCTATCATCGACCCTGAGTTCGTAATGACAGTTCCAGCAAGCGTTACAGCAGACACAGGTCTTGACGTTCTTACACATGCTATTGAAGCATACGTATCAATCGTTGCTTCTGACTATACAGACGCACTTGCAATCAAAGCTATCCAACTTGTATTTGAATACTTACCACGTTCATACAAATTCGGTGCTAAAGATCCAGTAGCTCGTGAAAAAATCCATAATGCATCTACAATCGCTGGTATGGCATTTACAAATGCATTCCTTGGAATCAACCACTCACTTGCTCATAA
>JBOGBZ010000007.1:0-2579 GCA_051656485.1 Cellulosilyticaceae bacterium | reverse complement strand
CCATGATTAATAGAAGGATTACTCCTATTATAAGTAGTGTTTGTGTGGTTATCATTGATGTCATCATCCTCTCTAGCTTTTTAACCTTCTCACTTTACCACAGTCCTATGTAGTTTTCATTAATAAATTTTTTCCTATCTTTTAACGTTCACCATAACCTCTAGTGTACTGGATAACGATGCTTATAAGAATCATCACCATTGCGATGACTACCGCCACACCAAGCGTCCCTAGTATACTTTGTAAAGATTCTCCCTGTAACATACCTTGATAACTATTCATAATCCATCTAATAGGTGATAAGTAAGATACATCACTTAACCACTTTGGCATCATCTCGATAGGTACAAGACAATCACTCATCATACATAGTGGTGTCACACCAATCCCAATCACCATGTGGTAGATCGCCACTTTCTTTGTCAATGAAAGAATGAGCATCGAAAGTGCGATACTTATAAGTGCTAGCACGCTTCCTATAAGCATAAATGCACCTAGCTTAATACCTGTATGAATATCTAGCATTTGAAAGACGATGCCTTGTATGAGCACTTGAAGTATGAGGATGCATAAGCTTCCTAACAAATGTCCTATATAGTATTGATACGTTTTTGTGGTACTCATACTTATTCTTCCGTAGATTTTACCTTCCTGTTCTCTCATGATAGGACTCATACTAAAGCCCCCTACCATAAGGAAAATAAATACGAAAAAGCCAAAAGCTATGCTTACGCCAAATCCTTTATCTTCCTCTTCTTTCTCTAATGCTGGTAGCTTCGTCTGAAAAGCTTGGAGCATCTCTTGGAATACGACTTTGTCTCCTCCGCTTTTTTGTACAAGCATCTGAAGTTTTGCTAATTGCTGGGTAGTGATACCCTCTATTTGTTTGCCGATATTATTACTCGTATCATACACAAACTTTACTACATTTTCTCCCTTAGCAAGACTTTGGTAGAAGTCTTCTGTCTTAATGCTTATGCCCATATCCACTTGCCCATCTTCCACTGCTTTATGAAGCAAGTCTTCTTCATATACCTTTACCACAAGTCCTTTACTTCCTAGTTGCTCCTCAAGGTAATCTGTGGTTTGATCTTTCTGCTGTACAAAAACTCCTACTGTACCTAACTTGACAACCTCATTCACTACCATCATCTTCCCAAGCATTACTGTAGATAATAGGATAGGGGCAAAAAGGAGCACAAACCCTATTGGGGTATTAAAAAACATCTTTAAATTGTGTTTCATCATATTCCATATACTAGCCACGTCTCATCGCTCCCTTCTTTAGATAAATGATTGCCATTCCTATAACCACGACACCTACTACTCCCATTGTTAGTAGCAAATGCCCCATATTTTCAATACTTCCTACCGTAATAATCTGTCTTAAACTATCCATACTTGCTTTCACTGGACTCATATAAGAAAGCATCCCAAAGTTAAGCTGTGGTACAAGTCCTCCACTTAAAATAACGATGGCAGTCGCCACGAAAGAGTAGATATCCTCCATATTTTTCGACTCTCCCATAAGGCCTATAGCCGTTCCTAGAAGTGTGGCAAGTAATGTCGTCATACCTACAACGGCTACCGTACCGATTACATTTTTATCAAGTCCTAGATCAAAGATTGCCTCAAAAGCACCTGCAACGATGAGGTCTATACCAAAGCAAGTAAGCCAGCACCCTATCATTTCACATCCGTATACCCATTCCTTCTTTAGTGATGCTGTTGTGATACGCTTACCAACCGCTTGTGTCAGATACCCTACTTGCCCTACACCAAACTGACCACCTAATACCATGGCAAAGACAAGCATAGCAATAATCATATTGGTCACGATATCCTGTGTCTTACTCGTCTCTAGTTTATCTACAGTGAATAACCCCGTAGTATCTACGATTTGTAATTCTCCTGTAGGTATGCCTCGCTCTTCCTCCACAAGGATGCGTTCGAGTGCCACTGTATCAAGGAAAGTCTTCGTCATATTTTCTGATGTCCCTTCTAAGATCACATCATCTTCTTGCTTTTGAAGTATAAACCTATCTGCCTTCTCATCTACAACTACCATTGCTTCTGCTTCACTTACACGTTCGATACTAAGCCCTTCTAGCTTCTCTGCCATCATCTCCATAAAAGCTATATAGCGTTCGCCTAAATCAGTATCCGCTTCTCTCACTGCGATGCCTATACGCCCTTCCACCGTCTGCTCACCATAAGCTTGTGAAAACACATAGGCGAAAATAGAAGTCAGAATGACTGGAAAGAGTATCATCATAAAAAGCATTTTGTAATCTTTTAATTTCAGCTTAATCGAATGAAAAATCATCATACCATATCGCATACTACATCCTCCTAATCCCTTAAATTTCTGCCTGTAAGATTCAAGAAGACATCTTCTAGGTCAAGCTTCTTCGTCTGCACACTGGTAATTTGGGTATTGGTCGCCACCAAGTCTGCCAGTATTTGATGTAGGTTAGTCACTTCTTTTCTAGAAACAACTGAGAGACTATTGCCGTCAATCTTTACTTTATCTACACCCTTCACCTTTTGAATCTTTTCTGCATCTACTGTTGTGATAT
>JBOGBZ010000006.1:0-15305 GCA_051656485.1 Cellulosilyticaceae bacterium | reverse complement strand
TATGCGCGTGTGGCGGAATTGGCAGACGCACTAGACTTAGGATCTAGCGCCCTTGGCGTAAGAGTTCGACTCTCTTCATGCGCATATTTTTTAAATAAAACAACACGCGGGTGTAGTTCAATGGTAGAACACCAGCCTTCCAAGCTGGCCACGTGGGTTCGATTCCCATCACCCGCTTTCTAAAAGCCTTACTCTTAGGAGTAAGGCTTTTTTCGTACACAAAGATAAGTGAAGAAGAATATGTAAGAAAGTTATTTCAGCTTATAAAAATGACAGTTTATTAAAAGAAAATGACAAATGATGGAAAAAGTATTGTAAAAAAATTTCTTCATAGTAAAATAGAATTACAAAAATAAATAATAAAATATTATCTATTTTCAGTAATTAATTTTATTTTTATAAGGGGGAGAAATGTTGAAGAAAAAAATATTAGCAGTTGTCTTAGCAGTATTTATGGCATTTAGTTTAGTAGGGTGTAATACACAGGGTATAGCATACTTACAGGAATTTAAGAAGATCTCTAAATGGGATGCGATGGAAGTAAAAGGTGATATGACCATTGATGTAGGTTTACTTGGTCAAAAAGCAACACTTCTAATGGATTACACAGCTTATTCCAACCAAAAAGATACACAAATGGAAATGACTTTAAACATCAAAGATATTAAGTTACCAGAAGGAACAGAAGGCATGTTCCCACAACCACTTAAGTTTTCACCTATCAAGATGTATATGGATGGGATGAAAATGTACATTAGCACAAGCTACATCAAGGACCTTTGTGCTATGACAGGTGAAAATCCAGCAACACTAGGGATAGATGTATCTAAGCAATATATTGCATTAGATATGACATCTATGATGGAAGAAATGGATATGAGTGCGACAGATATGGCAGCTATGACTGAAGAAAGCTTCAAGATGCTAGAAGGTCTTAAAATAGACGTGCCAATGACACAAAAAGGCAGAACCTATACAGTAACCTTAAATGATGAGCAGATGGTAAAATTATTCGTAGATTATGTATTAGCATTTAGTGAGATAGCTTATACACCAGAACAACTAAAAGCAATGGGCATTTCTGAAGCAGATATGAAGGCAGCATTAGCAGAAGTAGAAGCTAGCTATAAGCAAATGGGTGAAGAAATGAAAGTAGCATTAAAAGGTAGCACAGCAAGTCTTACTTCTACATTTACAAATAGTAGCTATAAAGAGACAATGAAACTTAACATCCAGGCAAATGTTGATGGACTACCACTTACAGTTGGGATAAATCTAGTACAAGATGGAAAGAAAGTAGCTAAGAAAAAGATAGCTTTCCCAACAGATGTGAAGATGTATACTGCTGAAGACTTAATGGGAGCTGCGGTTCAAGTTCAACCATAAATAAAAGAAGGTAAGGCTAAGGGGCTGTTGCAATGTTGCAACAGCCCCTTAGCTATAGTAAAGTTTGCTGGTTATGATACAATAAATGTAAGATCATAAGGGTAAGGAGTAGGCATATGACAAAAGAAGAAGTACTAAAAGTCTTTGAAAGTCATAAAGGAGAAATCATCTCAGGGATTGACTTAGCAGATGAGCTAGGGATTTCACGTACGGCCATATGGAAGGCCATTAGCAGCCTGAGAGATGAAGGGTATGACATTGAATCGATTAAGAAAAAAGGGTACCGATTAAATATAAACTCAGATATTTTATCTGCACTAAAAATACAAAGTAGCTTAAGAGAGAAAATCTATGACTTAAGAGTATATAAGACTACGGATTCTACCAATCGGCAGGCACGCATTGCATTGGCGACGGAGGATAAGGAATGGCTAGTCATTGCTAGTGAGATGCAAGAGAACGGTGTAGGTCAAGGGCAGTCACAGTTTGCATCGCCCCAAGGGAAAGGGGTGTATATGAGTGTGGTGCTTAAGCCAGCTATAGATTTTACTGCTAAAGAAGTATGGCTTAAAGCTATCAAAAAAAGTATTGTCCAAGGAATTTTAGAAGTAAGTGGTGTACAAGTAGACATAGTACAAGATTATCACTTAAAGTATGAGGATATAAAGTTAGGTGGTATCTTAAGTGAACTTATAATAGGTGGTGAAAGTAATCAAATCGAAGCAGCTATTATAGGTATAGGCATTTATATTTATGAAGATCATACGTATCTTAAAGATAGAGAAGAGATGAAGATAGGTTGCCTAAGTGACATCACAGGCAAGTATTGCAATCGAAGTGAATTAATTGCAAGCATTCTTAACCGTATGTATACAGTAGAAAAAAGAGAGCACTCTAAATGAAAAGAGTGCTCTTTTAAAATGCCGATCAATTTATTCAAAAAGGGGGAGGTATAGGGGTTAATCTTCAGTAGGTGGAGGTGGTGTAAAGCTAATAGGTTTATAGCAGAACCACCAATCATAGCACTCATATTCGCCAGAAGTATTCATCATTCTAGCTTCAGCAGTTGGGATATCAGTAGGAGGCGGAAGGATTGCTTTATTGCCTATAAGCTCATTGTTTGGCCAATTAGCAGGTAATGCAACTTTATTGGCATCAGCTACTTGGAGGGCTACAAGTGCACGAATGATTTCGCTGATATTACGTCCGATTTCAGCGGGATAATAAAGAATCAATCGGATTGTACCCGTAGGGTCTACAAAAAAGACAGAACGTACGGTTGCTGTTTTTCTTGCTGGCTGAATCATGCCTAGTTTATTTGCTACTGTACCAAGGGGGTCTGCAATAATAGGAAAAGGAATTTTTTGTCCGAGGTTTTCCTCTATCCATTGGACCCACTTCATATGAGGTTGTACTTGGTCTACAGATAAACCTAAAAGACTCGCATTTAATTTTTGAAATGTACCATTATTTTTTGCGAATGATACAAACTCAGTAGTACAAACAGGAGTAAAATCACCTGGATGACTAAAAAGAATAAGCCATTTACCTTTGTAATCATCAGGAAGTTTTTTGACACCGTATGTTGTTTGAACTGTCATCTCAGGTAGCTTATCGCCTATAAGTGGCATAGGATTTGTATTATTTTCCATTTAAGTATCACCTCCTAATGTTATTGTATTCTAAGTTGAAGTTGTACTATGACAGAAGAATAAGAAGAGGACATTGGGTAAAAAATAAAATATAAACAAAGGACTAAGTTGACATAAAAACAACAAGGGTGATAGAATTTTAAGTGAAAAAAATTATTAGATAGGAGTAAATAAACATGAATTCCGTATTTTTAACTGAATTTTTAATGGTAAGTGATTTAAGAACAATCCTTTATATAGGTATTCTTTTTGTATTGTTCTGGGGTATGAAACAGTGTGAAAAGAAAAAAGTTAACTTTTCTAAGCGTATGATTATTAGTACAGTACTAGGTCTGATATTAGGGCTTGTACTACAAATATCAGCAGGATTTCCAGATGCACCAATGGATATAGCGTATATAAGAGAAACAACTAAGTGGTATAGCTTATTTGGAAATGGTTTTATAGATCTTATCCGTATGCTGGTTATACCTCTTGTAATGGTATCAATCGTCCATGTCATCATCAATATGAAAGATGGGGCAGACATCGGTAAACTCACACGTAATACCCTCGTAACGACTATGACTATGGTGCTTATTGCAGTCGCAGTAGGGCTAGGCGTAGGTATGCTCTTTAATGTAGGAAGTGGTATGGCTGTAGAAGGTGGCGTCGCTGAGATGAAGGAAGTAAAAAATGTGGTAGACACACTTAGAAGCCTCATACCAGCAAATCCAGTTCAAGCAATGGCAGATCTCAATATCATTGCCCTTGTTATTTTCTCAGCATTCTTTGGTATAGGCGCTAAGCGTATGTCTAAAAAATACATGGACGTGGTAAAGCCTTTCTTTGATTTAACTAATGCACTTCATAAAATTATTATGAGTATTGCTATGACGATTATTAAATGGATGCCATATGCAGTTATTGCACTTCTTGCAAATACCATCGCTCAGAGAGGACTTGCAAGTATTTTACAGGTAGGTATATTTATCATTGCACTTTATGTAGCAGTAGTGGTAATGTTTATCATCCAATTAATTGCATTAAGTTTATTTGGAATCAATCCAGTCGTTTATATGAAAAAAGGTTTATCTGTTATGATATTAGCCTTCACATCTAGATCAAGCGTAGGGTGCTTACCATTAACCATCGAGACATTGACAGAAAAGATGGGTGTGAATGACGGTACAGCAAGTTTCGTAGCAGGATTTGGTACGACAGCAGGGATGCAGGGCTGTGCAGGTGTATTCCCAGCATTATTATTAGTCTTTGTAGCCAATGTAAGTGGGATTCCACTTGATTTTACTTTTATTGCAATGGCAGTAGTCGTAGTAGCATTAGGTTCACTAGGGATTGCAGGTATACCAGGGACAGCAACGATGGCAGCATCGGTAGCTTTATCTGGCGTGGGTCTTGCATCAGCATTCCCACTTGTAAGTCCTATTCTTGCCATCGACCCAATTATAGATATGGGACGTACACTCATTAATGTTACAGGGTCAATGACCAATGCATTAATAGTAGATAAAACATTAGGCCAACTAGATATGAATCATTATAAAGATATGTCAAAATAAATGAGGTGAAGCAGTGAAAGTGATTATTATAGGAGGGATTGCAGCGGGAATGAGTGCAGCAGCCAAACTCCGTAGAGTTGATAGAGAAGCAGAGATTAAAGTTTATGAGAAAGCAACCTATGTATCTTTTGGTGCATGTGGACTACCTTACTATGTAGGTGGATTCTTTGAAGAAAGTAGCAATATGATTGCTAGAACACCAGAAAAACATAGAGAATCAGGGATAGAAGTTTATGAAAGTCATGAAGTTTTAAGTGTGAATCCAGAGACTAAGACAGTAAGCGTGAAGAACTTAATAGAGGGTACTGTATTTGAAGAAGCTTATGATAAGCTTATGATTGCTACTGGGGCGTCAGCGATTAAACCACCTATCAAAAATCTTGAGCTAGGTAATGTACACACCTTAAAGTCTATGGAAGATGGCGAAATCTTAAGACAGAAGATGCAAGATGACACCATTAAGAAAGTAGCTATTATAGGAGCTGGCTTTATCGGTCTAGAAGCTGTAGAAGCAGGGCTTAAGTGTGGAAAAGAAGTAAGTGTATTCCAACTAGAAGACCGCATCTTAAAAGAGACCTTTGATGAAGAAGTGACAAATCTCCTTGAAGAGGAATTAAGAAGTCATGGTGTAGACTTAAACCTTAATAGTAAAGTCGTGGCACTAGAGGGTGAAGGAAGTGTGCAGGCTGTCGTGACAGAAGAGAAGACCGTTCAAGCGGACTTAGTCATCGTAGCAGCAGGTGTAAGACCGAATACTGCATTCTTAGAAAATACTGGGATGAAGAGATTGCCAAATGGTGCAGTCATCGTCGATAACGAAGGGAAGACTTCCATCACAGATATCTATGCAGCAGGCGATTGTGCCACAGTACCACACCTTCTTAAGGCAGAGCCAGCCTACATTCCACTAGCGACTGTAGCAAATAAGTTAGGACGTATCGTTGGGGAAAACTTAGGTGGTAAGGCAGAGAAGTTCGAAGGTACGTTAGGTTCAAGTTGCCTTAAAGTACTTGATATGGAAGCAGGACGCACAGGTTTGTCAGAAAATGAAGCTATGAATAGGGGTATAGAGTATGGTAAAGTGTTTATAACAGATAAAAACCAAACGAACTATTATCCAGGCCAAGAAGCTATTGCCGTAAAGCTTATTTATGATAAAGAAACGAAAGTATTACTCGGTGGACAAGTCGTAGGGAAGAAAGATGCAGTACAACGTACCAATGCGTTAGCAGTAGCCATCTATAACAAGATGACCACAAACCAACTAGGAATGATGGACTTCTGCTATGCACCACCTTTTGCACGTACGTGGGATGTCTTAAATATTGCAGGCAATGTAGCGAAATAAGACCTAGTGAATGACTGAGGGGCAGATTATGAATACAGAAAAATATGCGAACTATTTACAGATTTTAAAAGAAGAACTGGTACCAGCAATGGGATGTACTGAGCCTATAGCAATCGCTTATGCAGCAGCAAAGGCAAGAGAAGTACTAGGGAAGATGCCAGAAAAGGTAGAAGTAAAGTGCAGTGGTAATATCATCAAAAATGCTAAATGTGTGACTGTACCGAATACAGGTGACCTAAAAGGCATCGAAGCAAGTGCGGTCATAGGCGTGGTAGCAGGTAAACCAGAAAAAGAACTAGAAGTAATTAGTGTAGTGGATGAAGCAAGTATCAAAGAAACTTCAAGGCTTTTAAGTGAGGGTTACTGTGAAGTAACGTTACTAGATACTAAAGTATCCCTTCATATTTTTGTAGAAGTTAAAGCTGGAGAAGAGTCTGCTAGTGTAGAGATAAAGTATACCCATACGAACATCACATCCATTACTAAAAATGGCGAAGTACTTTTCCAAGCGGATGAAACACCAGATAGATATCTTGGTGTCTTTATAGACCGTAGTATCTTAAATGTAGAGGATATTTATGAGTTTGCAAATACAGTGGACTTAGAGGATGTACGCGAGTTGTTGGATAGACAGATTACTTATAATACCCGTATCGCAGAAGAAGGGTTAAAGGGCATCTACGGACTTGGCATAGGAAAGGTACTCTTAAGTGCTAGTCCTGAAAACTGCACACAGACAAAGATTAAAGCTTATGCCGCAGCTGCATCTGAAGCGCGTATGAGTGGAAGTGCACTACCAGTTGTGACCAACTCAGGAAGTGGGAATCAAGGGATGACTTCATCAGTTCCCGTTATTGTATATGCGAAAGAGAAAGGGTTATCCAAGGAAGCACTTTATCGTGGTCTTGTATTCTCTAATCTGATGACGATTCATCAAAAAACTGTCATAGGACGCTTATCAGCTTTTTGTGGCGCAGTAAGTGCATCTTGTGCTAGTGGTGCAGCCATTACGTACCTAGCAGGTGGAAGTATCGAGCAGATCAAGATGACCATTACAAATACCCTTGCCAATGTAGCAGGGATTGTATGCGATGGTGCAAAGCCATCCTGTGCAGCAAAGATTGCATCAAGCCTTGATGGTGCCTTAATGGGGCATCACCTTGCGATGGCACATCAAGCGTATGAGGCAAATACAGGCATCGTCAAAGACTGTATCGAAGGAACCATTGCGGCAGTTGGTCGACTTGGTAAATACGGTATGTATGAGACGGATAAAGAAATCTTAAACATCATGCTTGATCAATAAAATAACAAAAGGCTACTTCGATGAAGTAGTCTTTTGTTATGTATACAAATAAAATTCAAAAAATTACCAAAATGACATTAAAGCATAACAAACATATACAAGTATAGTTTTTGGAATTATAATAAAAACAAGAGTAAATTCTAAAAAAAGGGGGAATTATATGTTTCAATTTCCAGAGGGGCTTTATACAGATGTGCGTATAGAAGATGTATTTGAAGGTATGACAAAATACCAAAATGGTATGCTAAAGGATAATAAGCATCGCAAGTATACTGGTGCACTCATACGTATTTTCGACGGAAACAAATGGTACTATAGTTCAACGACAGCTGTAGATCAGATTAATGAAGAAATAGCAAGTCTTGCACAGATGGCTACACCGAACCCTGACATTAATGAACACCCATTAGTGAAGTCATTAGAAGTACACCAAGAAGAGGTCTATAAGTATCAAGAAAAGAGCATTTGTAAGGTCACAAAAGACGAGCAAGCACAGCTTTTAGAGGCATATGGGGAAACTGTCAAAAAGCATGAAGAAGTAAAAGAGTATGTATTGTTGTATAAGGCAAATGCCGTAGTCAAATCTTTTTATTCAAGTAAAGGTGCGAAAGTAGTCTTTGATAAACAAACATGTGCAATCATTGTACGCTATACCCTAAATATAGATGGTAAGCGTTTTGATGACTCTTACGACAAGACCTGTCTTGTGTTTGAGGACTTAAAAGGGTTAGAGGATAAGGTGGAAGAAGCCATTGAAGTATCGAAGGCATACATTAAAGAAGCAGTACCAGTAGAACCAGGAAAGTATACAGTCGTTTTTTCACCAGTAGCAACAGGGGTATTTGCTCATGAAAGCTTCGGGCACAAGAGTGAAGCAGACTCCATGCTTGGCAGCGACGCGATGAAGGCAGAGTGGACCATTGGTAAGCAAGTAGGAGATACCAAGCTAACGATTATTGACCGAGGGGATGTAGAAGGTCCAGGTTACACACCTTTTGATGATGAAGGGAATCGTGCAAAGGTTAATTATCTCATCAAAGAAGGTAAGTTAGCAGGGCGCTTACATACAGCAGCTACAGCACAGGCGCTTGAAGAAGTGCCTACAGGTAATGCACGTGGGTTGAACTTCGAGTTTGAACCAATCGTACGTATGACGACTACCTATATAGATAAAGGGGATTTGACAAAAGAAGAACTTTTTGCAGTCATAGAAGATGGTATCTATGTGGAGGATATTTCACATGGATCAGGTATGACGGACTTCACCATAGCACCAAAGCGTGCTTACCGTATACGAGAAGGGAAAATAGCAGAGCCAGTAATTGTAGCGGTTGTTACAGGTAATGTCATGAAGACACTTTATCTTATAGATGGCATATCAAATGAAGTTGAACTACTAGGTTTTAGTGGCGGCGGTTGTGGCAAAATGGAACAAATCGGGCTACCAGTAGGATTCGGAGGACCATATATAAGAGTGCAAAATTTAGACGTACAATAAGGGGGAGTACAGGCATGATTAAGGAGTTATATACAACTAGAACGAAGCAAGTTTCACTGAATATCGTAGATACAAAACTAGAGTCTGTAAGAAAGAAAAACATTACAAAAGTAGGCTATAGAGTCTATGACAATGGCTATATAGGAATAGCTGGGGGCATGGGAAATGTGGATATGGAAAAACTTGAAGAAGAAGCTATCAGCAATCTAGAACTCAAAGTGCCTTATGAAGAGAAAGTAACGACAGAATGTACGATGCACCGTGACAGAAGAGAAATAGAGTTTGATGAAGAAGACTTTATACGTGAAGCAGAAGCACTTTTAGCAATTCTTAGACAAAAGTACCCAGACTTTATCTTTGGTAATAAAATCAATATGGAAGAGTCTTATGTAAGCCTTACTAATGATCAAGAAGTAGACTTATCTGATAGAGACGCATCGATTATTGTCATGCTCACAGCAAAAGAAAAGACATCCATTAATATTATGGACACAGGGTTACTTTATCTCTCACGTGTATGGGATACTGATAAAATCTTAGAGGAAGCTGAAAGAGTCATTGCTAGTTATCGCACACAAGTAGCATTACCAGATAAAAAGAAGATGCCTGTCATTATGCAGATTAATCTTGTGGAAAGTAAACTGCGTGAAGAACTAAGTGGTGAAAGTGTAGGACTTGGTAGCTCTTTGTTTAAGGATTTCATAGGAGAACAAAAGTTTAATGAGAATTTTACCTATAGCCAAAGTGTGCATGAAGAAGCGTATCACGTACCATTCTTTGATGCAGAAGGAGCGATAAATGATGGACACCTCTGTCATCTTATTGAGAATGGTAAAATCGTCACACCATACACAGATAAAAAGACAGCACGTACATATGGGTATCAGCATACTGCAAGCAGTGTATGTGTTTATGATGGTTCACCAGCACTTAGTCTTACAGATACAACCATTGCATCTACAGGTAAGACACTAAAAGAATTATTAAATGGTGAGCTAGGTATCGTCGTAGTGATGGCTGCTGGAGGAGATTACACACCAGAAGGAAACTTCGGCTATCCTGTACAGCATGCGATTCTTACAGATGGCGAGAAGATGCTAGGGCGCCTACCACTTATCCATATTTCTAATAATTTATATGATATGTTTGGTAAAGATTATAGAGGATGTACCAGTGACCAAGTGGTTTGGACATTAAGAATGGTGGTCATGGATATGAATGTAAGTTTAGGTTAAAAGTAAAGGGAAGATATGCCTCATGGGAGACGCATCTTCTTTTTATGTGCGCTCAGCAACAAAAATCTGGTCAGATGCCTCGATACTAAAAGAATACATTTCCTAATTAAAGATTGACGATTGAGGAAAAATATAGTAACGTATACCTAGATATACAATGCATTGTAATTGGAGGTGTAGAAATGAAGGTCAGCAAAGAATTATTAAAAGGGACAACCACCCTTTTTATCTTGCAACTATTAGAGGAAGGCGATAAGTATGGTTATCAGCTTACAAAAGAACTAGAAAAAAAATCGGATAATATCTTTCAGTTAAAAGAAGGGACACTGTATCCTATTTTGCATGGACTTGAAAGTGTGGGAATGATAGAGGCTTATTGGGAAGAAACGGAGTCTGCACGAAAGCGTAAATACTATTGTATTACAGAGAAGGGACGAGGTGAATTAGCGGAGAAAAAGAAAGAGTGGCAAATTTACTCAGAAGGTGTGAAGAAGGTTATAGGGGGAATTGGATGTGAATCGTTATGTGGATGTTTTTCTTAAAGAAGTACTGGGACAAGTAAGCTATAAAAAAGCACATCCTTACTTAGCACAAGAATTAAATGATCATTTAGAATTCCTAAAAGAAGAGCTGATGGAAGAAGGGCTAAGCGAGGAAGAGGCCTATAAGCATGCGGTCAAACAGATGGGTGAGCCAATGGATATAGGGAAAGGGTTACATAAATTACATAAACCGAAAATGGAATGGGGACTTTTTGTATTGCTTATAGGATTAATTGGGATAGGATTTTTTGCATTAGCTAGCTATCCAGTAGAAATAACAGGTATAGATTATATGAGAAGGCAAGTAGTCTATAGTCTGTTAGGTGTCCTTATATTTGTGTTTATATATTTTATCAATTACAGGGAAATGGAGAGATTTTCTGAAGTTATTTATTTACTAGGTGTAGCCGTTATGCTAATAGGGTTTATGCTAGGAGTAAATATTAATGGATTTGGTGCATGGATTCGTATAGGTGGGTTTACTGTAAAAGCAGTTAATCTTGCTATACCTTTATTCATGATAGGTTATATAGGGACTATGAGGAAGTGGGGAAACAAGGGTATTACTGGTTATTTTCTTTTAGGTGGGATGATTTTTCTGGCCACGATGATATGTGCGAAAAGTCGAATAGGAGAAGGTGTATATGTTGTTGTTACCTTGATAGGAGTCTCGGTATATTATCTCAAAAGTCCTGAATTCAAAGGGAATATACAAAAAGTAGGATTATTATTGGGTGGATCAATAATAGCTACCATAGGAGTTATGGGGTATGCTATTGTATCAAAAGCATACCGCTTGGAGCGATTTACTGCTTGGATAAAACCTGAGATAGACCCAATGGGAGCAGGGTATATGCCACGTGTGATAAGGGAGATCGTGCAGGAAGCAAGCTGGTTTAGAGGAAGTGGAGAAGTCTTTCCAACAGGTATAGCATGTTATATTCCTGATGGACCAACAGATCTTATCCTTACTTTTATTATAGGGACTATGGGATGGGCTGTTGCAGTAGGTATTATAGTAGTTATAGGCATTATTTTAATAAGATTCTTTAAGTCTTTGGATAAAATAAAAGATGCATATGGAAAGTTGTTGATGTACAGCATCAGTATGTTTTTTATTATCCAATATACCTTAGGTATTTTAATGAATATAGGTATTTCACCTATAGGAGGAAGTATTCCTTTCGTCTCTTATGGAGGCAGTAAACTAGTATGTGACATGGCCCTCATGGGACTTTTCTTAGGTATTTATAGAAGAAAAGATATTAATATCTATGAGTTAGTGGAGGGAAGTCAAGCAACAGACGGACAACCAGCACAGAAAGTGAAAAGAAAGAAGTGGTTACTCAACTTAGCGATTGATATCCTAAGAAGTTCTGATGAGATAGAAGTGGTAGAGGTTAGATTTAAGAAACGCATGAAAGAAGATTTATAAAAAGACTAAGGACTACTCATGAAATGTACAACATCATGAGTAGTTTTTTAGATGTATAAAAATAAGCAGAAAACACTTTACAAATAAAACAAAAGGTAATATATTATCTATATAAGTAATGTATTACCTTTTACAAGATAGTGAGACTGGAGATAGATGAATGACAAGAG
The DNA here is from genome assembly GCA_051656485.1 of Cellulosilyticaceae bacterium. Classification (GTDB taxonomy): domain Bacteria; phylum Bacillota; class Clostridia; order Lachnospirales; family Cellulosilyticaceae; genus JBOFDK01. The sequence continues at coordinate 3,174 of JBOGBZ010000006.1, read as the reverse complement.
AAGAACAATTATTTACACGACGTTATGTATTTGGTGGTGTGTTTGTAACAGCTAATACACTGCAAACAGTTATGGATAGGATACTTACACAAGTAGGGCTTACATCAAAGCAGTGGTTACTCCTAGCTGTGCTGGAGGAGTTCTGTAAAGATGAGCCACCTACACTAAAAGAAGCAGCAGTCCTTATGGGGAGTACCCATCAAAATGTGAAGCAGATTGCTTTGAAGCTTCAAGAAAAAGGTTTTGTGAGCTTAGAAAAAGATGAGAAGGATAAGCGCATCGTTCGTATTCGAAGAATAGGTGTATCTGAAGATTTGGGTGAGGCGTATGAAGAAGGTGCTGTGCAATTCATTGATACATTATTTGAAGGGTTTACAGAGGAAGAACTAGGGACCACCATGAAGGTACTTTTCGAGATGAATGAAAGGCTAAAGATCTTAGGTGAAGAAGTAGAGTAAAGAGTTAGGGGGATTTTGGTGAAAAGATTAGTCCTAGATGCGATGTCAAATACATGGTATGGGGAGGAACTTATCAAGCAGGCATTAGAGAAGATCGAAGCCAAGGGACTTCCTATAGTTTTGCTAGAAGTTTGAAGCAGCTCTTTGAGAAGCAAGGAGCGGATGCTGAACTCGTATTCTTAAGTGAGTATCCTAAGAAGAAAAGCATCCAGTCGCTGGTACAGAAGATAGAAGCAGTGGATATGGTAGGCTTTATCTTTCCTCTTTATGTAGATATCATTTATTCGCCTAATGTTGAAGTGATGGAAGTACTCCATGATAGTTATAAAGAGAAACTGAAGGGGAAAAGCATCTTTGGTATCGGCCAATGTGGCTTTCTAGATATCACAAGATGTGAACCAATTGTGGATTATTTAAGGTATTTTGCAGCTGCCTGTGGAATGAAATGGTGTGGAGGCTTAGGTTATGGTGGTGCACCTCGAATCAATGGGACTTATCTTGAGAATTTCGGTAAGACGGGAAGGCAGCTGTTAATTGGATTTAGTCAAGCAGTAGATGAACTCATGGTTGGGGGAATGATATCACAAGATACACAAGACATTATTGAGGAAAAGGTGCCACGTATCCTGTATCGACCACTTACACTCATGCTTAGTCATATGAATAGAAAGAAAGGCAAGGCACTGGGGATTACTAATTTGATAGATCCAGTGTATTTGGAAAAATAGAAAAGGGGAAAGATGATGAAAACACTTATAGTATATGGAAGTAAGCATGGTTTCACTGAAGAATGTGCCATGAAACTTAAGGAAAAGATGGGGAAAGACGTAGTATGTATGAACCTTAAGAAAGAGAAGGTACAAAGCTTAGAGAGTTATGGACGTGTCCTTATAGGGAGTTCTATCTATGCAGGGATGTTCCAAAAGGAAGTTAAGGCTTTCTGTGAAGAGCATCTCCAAGAACTTCTAAAAAAAGAAGTAGGGATTTTTGGAAGTGGCGGTATGGCATCTAAGTTCAGAGAAGCAGTGGAGCAAAATGTATCAGCTGACTTAGTGAAGCATGCGAAGGTAATTACTTGCTTTGGCGGAGAATTTAGATTTAAGCAAATGAACTTTTTCGAAAGAGCTATCGTCAAGATGGTAAGTAAGAATCAGGGGGAAGGTACTGGAGCAGAAGGCTTCATTCCAGAAGCATTCAATGCTTTTACAAGTACGTGGAAATAGGATAGAAGACACGGCTTGCTGTAGCGTAAAAAAGTCCTTTATGGAAGAAATGTTGGAACGTATGTGACCTTTTCTGCAATAAAGGAGCTTTTTTACAGAGGCTAGGAATAACATTAAAGCCCGTTGCACGATGATGCAACGGGCTTTAGTATTATCAGTCGGTAAATACCACCTCAAAGTCTTCGAAAAGAACGGGCATGGTATCGGAGAAGGTATACCCAAGTGCATTGCCGTCTGCTATAAAGTAGCGTCGATGCCCCTCCTGCCAAGACTGGAGGGTATCATCCTCACCTTCACGCTTACAGATGTCATAGGTAATCTCATTGAAAGGAAGGATGGTTACAGCAGTTGTCTGAATGACACAGCGTGGATGGCCGTCCCAATCAGTGACGATGCTATAATCACCGACTTGTGGCACACGATCACCTGTTATTTCATAACTTAGCAAGCTACTGGCAGTAGCACGCTTTTGTCCAGAGAGTACAAGGGCGAGTAGTTCATTGGCTAATGGCTCACTCATTTCAAAGTGAAAACATTCGATGTATGGTGTATTGGGGTCCAAGTTAGCATGCTTTAAAAAGGACTGCCAATAGGTATCTACATTCATAAGGGTACCTCCTAGAAATTTAAATTTTAAAAATAAATACAAGTCATTGTATTCCTAGAAGATTAATCTTCTAGGAATTTGTATTGTGCACGGTAAAGGTTATGGTAGTAACCTTTAGACTCAAGGAGTTCATCGTGAGTACCAGCTTCTACGATTTTACCATGGGAGAGTACGAATATTTTGTCGCAATCTCGGATGGTGGAGAGGCGATGAGCGATGACGATAGAGGTTCTACCTTCCATGAGTTTATGGATACCTTGTTGTACGAGACGTTCTGTCTGTGTATCAATATTTGCTGTGGCTTCATCTAAGATGAGAATCTTAGGGTCTGAGATAAGGGCACGAGCAAAGGCGATCAGCTGACGTTGACCTTGGGAAAGTCTTGAACCACGCTCGTTGACATTAGTATCATAACCATCTTCAAGTTCCATGATGAAGTCATGAGCATTAACGGCTTTACATGCTGCGATGACTTCTTCATCTGTAGCCCCAAGCTTACCATAGAGGATATTTTCCTTGATAGAAGAGGAAAAGAGGAAGGAATCTTGTAGCATGACACCCATTTGAGAACGAATGCTAGAAGTATCCATATCAGAGGTATCTAGTCCATCGATACGTAAGGTACCTTGTGTCGGGGTATAGAACTTACTGATGAGGTTGGTAATAGTCGTCTTACCAGAACCAGTCTCTCCTACAAGAGCTATCTTCTCCCCAGCTTTGATAGTGAAGGACACATCTTTTAAGGCGTGCTTGTCGTCAGCATCATAGGAGAAAGTCACGTGCTTAAAGGTAATCTCCCCTTTGATTTCTGGCATCGTATCAGCGTCTGCTTCTGAAGCATCGTTCTGTGTATCAAGTACTTCAAAGATACGTTCAGCAGCAGAAA
>JBOGBZ010000005.1:0-17779 GCA_051656485.1 Cellulosilyticaceae bacterium | reverse complement strand
CACATCCTTGGTTAAGATGCTGACTTTAATCCAACTATACTGCTTGCCTAGGTTTTCTTCTCGAATGATTTGGGTATTGTGGTAAAAACGATTAAAGGCATTGGCGAGTTCATAGATATACTGGCATATTTTATGTGGGATATAGTCTATAAAACTGGCTGTAAGCACCTCATTAAGTTGGGTTAATGTAAGCATGAGGTCACGTTCGCTTTCATGGGTAGGTAACTGAAGGGGTGCATCTTTAACTGTTGGGACTGTTGAGTGATCATAAAATTTCTGGAGGATTGCTTGGATACGTACCACTGTATAGAGTATATAAGGACCCGTATTACCTTCAAAGGATGCGAAACGTTCCAAATCAAAGATATAATCTTTGGCAATTTGGTTGGACAAATCACCGTATTTGAGTGCAGCAATCCCAACTTTATGAGCGATATCTTTTGCTTCCTCAACCTCAATGTCTTTATTAGCAAGCACACGCTCATAAACTTTATCGCTTACAGAACGAATTAATGTCTCAAGACGCATTACACCTCCATCACGTGTCTTGAAAGGCTTACCATCTTTTCCGTTCATCGTACCAAAACCTAAGAAAGTAAGTTTTGTATCAGGAGAGATAAGGCCGGTCTTCTTAGCACATCTAAACACTTGCTCAAAGTGCATCTCTTGTCTTTTGTCCACAATATATATAATTTCTAAAGGGGTATACAATGCCATACGCTCAGCGATGGTTGCTAAGTCTGTCGTACTATATAAAGTTGCTCCGTCTGATTTGACCAGTAGACAAGGAGGCATCTCCTTAGTGTCTGCTGCTTCTTTTACATCAACGACAAGTGCACCCTCACTCCAGTAGGCGAACCCCTTTTCCTTAAGGGATTCAATCATTTCAGGAATATAAGGTTGGCTATCACTTTCTTTTTTCCATAGTTCAAAAGATACATTAAGATTGCTATAATTTTTCTTTAAGTCTTTGATAGATACCTGAAGGATATGATGCCAGAGTGCTACGTAGCCTTTATGCCCGGATTGAAAAAGAAAAGTGACTTGTTTTGCTTTTTCCATAAATGATGGGTTTTCTTTGGCAAAGCTACTTGCGGTAGGATAGATCGATTCTAATTCGCCGATAGTAAAAGGTGCTTCCGTTGGATAAGCGCCTTCAAAAGTATCTGAAAAGTATGGTAGATGTGGCTTTCGTTTTTCGAGTTCTGTAATGATGAGGCCGATAGGAAGTCCCCAGTCTCCTAGATGTACATCTCCAAGCATCTGGTACCCAAGGAAATTGCCAAGTCTTTTGATACTCTCACCAATGATAGCTGTTCGTAAATGGCCGATATGAAGAGGCTTTGCTACATTAGGACCACCATAATCCACGATAATTGTCTCGCCTTGACCGAGTGGTTCACACCCATAACGATTATCCATTGCCATTTTTTCAAGATAGTCTACGATTACCTTGTCATGAAGAGTAAGATTAATAAACCCCGGCATGACACAAGTAACCTCTGAAAAACTAGGCAATTGCTGAAGTGCCGTACACACTTCGGTCGCAATGATAAAAGGGGCTTTTTTATAAGCTTTAGCTGCTGCCAGTGCACCATTACACTGAAACTGGCATAAATCAGGTCGGTTAGATAAGGTCACTACGCCGTATTGCGAGGCATAGCCGCATTGTACAAAGGCTTCTTGTACAATGTCATTCAATACATCAATTAATTTTTTCATCAGTTGAACCTCCTTAATAAGTAGAATCATTAAAAATGGGTAATAAAAAACCGCCTCTTGTAAAATACAAGAGACGGATAGATCCGTGGTACCACTCTCGTTGACTGCACTGCAATCCACTCGAAACTTTAACGCAGTTAACGTCACTCCCTTGCTTGGGTATACAAAAGCTCAGGGTGCTTCTCCAAGGTCCTCTTCTCCTAATGGTTACTTGTAGGACTTCCACTCTACTCCTACTCGCTGGCAGCAATCACAAAAGGATACTTTCCTCTTCAATGAATTTCAATATTTTGATTATTATATGCAATAATTTTTTGTTTGTCAAGGTTTAGAATATTTAATGGATGTTATGTAAAAAGCACCTCTAGGTCATAAAAGCTTAGAGGTGCTTTGAAATTTAGCCATTGATGGCATCTTTGTACATAGCGATTGCTTCGTCTTTTACTTCAGGGTTTAAGATGAAAAGTGATACGTATGGGCCGTCTACCATAATCTCAGCTTGCTGTGCTGCATCTACCTCATCTGGATAGAAAGCATTACCCACTTCTTGCTTCAGAAGTTGCTCCATAGCTGTCTTCACTTCTTCTACCTTGCCTTCTTTGGCTTCAGCAATGACGATAAGGCCGATACCAGGTGAACGTCCAGTTTTTGCGATGGCATATTCAGTTACATTGTCAGGATTGATGAGGTACATCTCCTGAGCTGCTGCAGCATCAATTTCCATAGGCATAGGGATATAGCCATTCTCTACCATAGCAGACACAAGTTCTGGGACAACGATATCCTTAGGTCCTGTAGTCGCTGGACTGCCACATGCTACTAAAAGAACGGTAGCGAGTAAAGCAGTGCTTAATAAAGTTAATATTTTTTTCATTGTTTAAGCTCCTTTATCATATAAGATATGGAATAGTGTTGCCAAACAAAAGAAAATTATTCCAAGTATTAACTATTAATTTCCATAGCGAATAAAAGTAGCTGTTTTTAGTGGTGCATCCCAGCTTACTTCTAAGCCTAATGCACGGGCGATTTCACTCATAGGGACCATCACTTCTGTACCTCTTTTCTCAGTTGCTACTTGCATAAGCTGTGGCATACCATCCACATACATTTCTTTAGAGCCTACTTGAACTTCAATAACTTTATCGCCATAAAGGGTAAAGCAATGGTTTTTTTCATCATACTTCATTTTATCCTTAGGAATATCTAAAGCTTCAGCTACATAGCGAATAGGCACCATTACACGGCCGTCTTCAAGGTAAGCTGGTACATCTAGGTGATGATACTTACCATTGACAGCATACGCTTCTTCACCAAGCTTAAAAGTAATGATGCGTTTATCAACGGCTTCCACATCCACAAGGACAAAATTTTCGGCGATAACAACAGGGTCTAAATGCTCAAAGCCTTTCGACATATCTATTTGGTCTGCGGATAAGACGGAAAGTGCTGGCCCCCCTACTGCTACTTCATACTTACCAGCTGGTACCGTTCCATCTAATGTAAGACCGAAGTGCTTAACGATCAGTGTAGAGGCGGTTGTTGAATTACCGATAATAGGTATTTCAATACCCCCAGCTACTGCTACGGCCTCACCGATACGTAAGTCACCTTGTGTGACAACGACTTGAGGCATTTTGCTGACTTCAAGACGATCTGTATCGAAGGCAATAAAGAGTTTTTTACCTTGAGTCAATGCTCCAGCAGTATACTCTGTGATTGCAATGTTTCCACCCATTTGATCTTTGATACCGCTTTTAGCATGGAAACCTGATACGTCTACATTTACAGGGAATACGGTGTTGAATACCGTTGTTTGAAGTGGGGTAGGTAAAGCACGGCCTTCTACGTGAAGGGTGACTTTACCATAAGCATTGGCTGGAATGATAGTGTCAAAGGTAAAGGTAAGACTACTTTTAGCTGTAAGGGATGCATCTGTAATGGCTGGAATCTCAAAACCAACGCATACCGTATCCTCCATAATGGCATCAAAAGCATAGTTTTGACCTTCAATGGTAACAGCTACTTTGCCATCAGTATTTTGTGGTAGGCGAATACCGCCATCCAGACTTACAATAATTGGGCGATTTTTCAGAAGTGAGTCTTTTACATCTTCTTTTAACGTAAAGGATACTTGCTGCTTCTTACCAGCGAGCACCTCTGTTGGGGTAGGGGTAATGAGATGAACAGCAAAGTCGCCAAGCTCTAAGGCTTTAAAGCTATTCTTCTCTACGAAATCCCCTTCAACGGTTGCATTGACGAGGGTATCTTTTGGTTCACGGCTCGTTGTCTTAAGCTTAATCCCTTCTAATACAAAGGCACCTTTATTTGTATTAGATCGTTCTAAGGCTTCTTTTGGTAAAGTCACTTGAAGCTGACCACTATTAAGGAGTGTAAAAGAAGTTTTGTCGCCGACAATCCCTTCGAAAGCTTTTTCTCCTATAAGTTTTGCTTCAGGGGTCATTTCAAAGGCAAAATCAGTGCTATCTAATCGTATGATAAAGGTAGATAAAGTGCCTTCTTTTGTAAGGTGATGGAGCTGTCCGCCGTAGACTTCTTCAATGAGAAGCTTCGGAAGCATGCCTTCATCGATTACTTTTTCAGCAGCAGCCAGTGGTTTGACAGATAAATGTGCAGATGAAATGTTCGCAAAAGTCAGCGTTTCATCTGAAAGGGTGGTATTATTATTTTCGATACGCACTTGAGCCGTATCCCCTACTACTGTTGTATAAAGTGGTATCGTCAGCTTGGTACCAGCCTTTAAGTCACCTTTAGTTACATGAATCTCCATTTCAGTAGGCGATACTTTACGACCTACCACTTGGTTCACTGGTGGCATACCTTCTTCATGTGGCTTCTCAAGAAGTGTTACTGCTTCTTTTGTCCATGAGGCATCTTCTAAATGCAAATAAAAACGATCGCCTTCTTTAAGGCCATCTGTAAGGGTAATGATGAGTTCAGGTGCTTTTGTAGCGCCAGTACTTTCATTCAATATAGTTTGTTGACCAACAGTTAAAACGTTTGAAATATGACCAGTTGATTTTGCGAAAAGTGATTGAGATAAAAGAAATAAAGATAATGCGAAAGGAATATATAATGATAAAAGTTTTTTGTTTTTCATAAAATGCAGCCTCCTTCAAAGTACATAATGAGTAGCAATGAAATACTGTGAGACTGATTATACGCTTAGTTATGTATACTTACAATAGGAACTTATTGGATAAAAAAACTCCACTATGCTTAGTTAGCAATAGTAGAGATGACAAAATACATGATCATATTTAAAAAGCTATTTCTTTTCATAATAAACCCCTTTCTTATAAAATAATACTACCCTTTTTAGGGGTAGATTTTCTATTATAAGGGGAAAGGGGTTTTACGTCTATCGGTAAATCAAGGGAATTCCAAGTAGGTTACATGATAGCGTTATAATCTTCGATGAAGCCTTGGCCTAATACTTCTCTGATATCGGTAATAGCTACAAAAGCCTGAGGGTCCACATCATAGATAAGTGTACGAAGTTTAGTAATCTCCTTTTGAGAGACGATGACAAAGAGCATATCTTTATTAACCTGTGTATACATACCCCGTGCATGTAGGGCAGTAACACCACGGCGAAGCTTATGCATAATATCTGTGGAGATGGTATCACTTTTGTTAGAGATAATAAAAGCAGCTTTGGCATAGCGTAAGCCATCCAGTACGGTACTTACCATACGTGTACTTACAATGACAGCGATAATGGCATAGACTGCTTTGTCTGCGCCAAAGACAAAAAGACCGGAAATCAAAATCATACCATCAATCCCTAGCATAAGCTTGGCAATGGGAAAGCGAGGATGACGAAAGCGTATGATAGATGCGAGCATATCCGTTCCACCTGTACTGGCACCACTTCTTAAAACAAGACCAATACCAATGCCGGCTAAAGCACCACCAAAAAGGCCGGATACCAAAAGGTCATCCCCTACAAAGAAAGGATTCGGAATGCCTTCGGCGATACCTAACCATACAGAAAGGCTGGCTACAGCCAGGACGGACTTCTTGGCGAAAGCAAAGCCCCGTTGCTTGATACTGACGATAAACAAAGGGATATTAAAGACGATATTGGTAAGCCAGAGAGAAATCTTAAAGCCTATAAGACTTCCAGAAATAGCTTGGAGAATAATCCCTATCCCCGATATACCGCCTGTAACGATCCCAAAAGGTGCTAGAAACCAGTTGATACCAAAAGCTACGATAGCTGTCCCTAGAATAATGGTGATATAGGGATTGGAACGCAATGATTGTTTCATAAGTTGTCTCCTTATCTTATGTTAAAAAAATATAAGCACTTAATCTTAGTTTAAAGATTAAGTGCTTATTTATACCTTTTTATTGGTTCTTTATGAAATTATTGTGGCGATACAAAAGAAATCTCTTGATAAATACATAGGTGGGTAAAACCTACACGTGTATAGACTTTATTCGATATAGGGTTTTTGATATCGGCAAAGAGGCATATAAAAGTATACCCTTCTCCTAGTAGTTTCTCACACAGTTCGCCTACACAAGCAGAGGCATAGCCTTTGCCACGTAAGGTAGGTGGTGTATAGACATTACTGATTGCAACACCATTCATCAATTTGCGACCTATGGCTGCTAGAGAGACTGGTACTTCATCCTCCCAAAGATAATGTACCGGTGTGGCCGTTAGCAATGCTTCAATTTGGGCGATAGCCTTATCTAGTGGGCGCTCTCCTAGTCCACATTCACTGACAAACTGTACTTGCCAGTAAGGGAGAAAATACAAGTCTTGCTTTGTGGCAGCTCTTAGGTGGCCTGTAACGGGTGGATGAGGAATCACTTGGCGTAGTTCATAAAGGTTCATCCCTAACCCATCTTCTGCTACTTGCCCTGCGATCTCACAGTAGAAACCAGCAAAACGTCTCGCAGTATGGACTTCGCCAATGATACCTGGAAGTGTCAGCCCCTTTTCATAAAGCGCTCCCGCAAGGAGTTTAAGTGCTTCATCGTGTGGGATATTGTCTGTCTCATAAATCGTGAGATTAAAAGGTACCACCAAGACCGCTGTCACCAAGATGTGTCCTTCATCATCTTTAATAGTCGCCATGAGACCTTCTGTATCTGGATGGTCGCGGTGACGGATTGTATTGCCGATAAGCAAGTTGTTTTGGACTTCTTTTTCAAGTAAAAGCTTTAAGACCTCTTCAGCAAATAAAGTGTTATCTGTATAATATGTAAAATACATCTAAAAATCCCCCTTCACATTTGTTTTCTGACTATTCTAATATATCTAACAGGAATAGTCAATACATTTGTAAAAGGGGGAAGTATTAAGCCTCTAAAGGTATATGTTTAAATTGGGTGACATCAAACAGCCCTTTATCAGTAATTTTGATATCCGGTATAACAGGTAATGCCAAGAATGCTAACGTTAAAAATGGATCGATATAAGGATTAATGTGGAGCGCTTTCGCACATGCTAGCAAGTCGCTTAATTTATGGATCACTTGTGTGGCACTGAGTGTACTCATAAGACCACCTATAGGCAGATTCAGATGATCCGCTACTTTTCCTTTGCTAGCGACCACAATACCACCTTGTTTCTCGATAAGGGTATTGATTGCTAGTGCCATATCTTCATCATTATCACCAATACAAATGATATTGTGAGAGTCATGGGCAATCGTCTGAGCGATGGCACCGCCTTGGATACCGAAGTTCTTTACAATGCCAAGGGCTTTATTCCCTGTACGGTGATGGCGCTCAAGAACAGTTATTTTAGAGTAGGTAGCACATGGCTTAAAGACACCGTCTACTACGTTCACCTTTTCCACTACTTTACGTGTCAGGATTTGACCATTTAAGAGTTCCATTACATGGACACGTGGGTAAGCCAGTGGAATCTCAAGGGCTTCGGTAGTAATGGTATCACAATGAACGGTATTAAGAATGGTTGCAGCATGATTAAAGCGATTTTCTGCATGAGCAATGGTTGCCTTAGGTTGATGCTCTTTATCGTATTGCCACTTACCACCTACCATGACACGATCAACGGTTACTTCTTCTAAAGAATCCAAGATAACAAGGTCTGCATCATAGCCTGGTGCAAGGGCCCCTTTGCCTGTAAGGTTGTATGTCTTAGCTGGATAAAGAGTCGCCATACAGATTGCTTCTACTGGTGAGATCCCTAGTTTGATACTTTCACGAATGTTGCTATTAATATGACCATCATGGATAATGTCCTCTAAGTGCTTATCATCTGTACAGAAGATACAATTTTGGAGTGGTAAGTTCTTCTCCACAAGGCCTGATACCAAATCATAGAGATTATTGGCTGCTGAGCCTTTACGAATTTGTACAGTCATACCTACACGGATACGCTCTAGCGCTTCTTGGATGGTACTACATTCATGGTCTGTATGAATACCCGCAAAAGCATAAGCTGTAAGGTCATAGCCTGTAAGGCCAGGTGCATGACCATCCACTACTTTACCTTTAGCAACTTGAATTTTATTAAGGATGCCTTGGTCTCCAAGGATTACGCCAGGGTAGTTCATCACTTCCCCAAGGCCTAGTACTTGTGGATGATTGATTAATTGGGCAATGTGCTCCGCTTCTAGGATGGCACCGCTACTTTCCATCATGGTAGCAGGTACACAAGATGGAAGCATATAGTAAATAGAAATCGGTGCATCCTTACTTTTTTCAAGCATGTATTCAATCCCCATAAGGCCTGATACATTGGCAATCTCGTGAGGGTCAGCAATAAGTGTCGTTGTCCCAAAAGGTAGCACGGTCTTGGCAAACTCACAAGGTGAGATCATGCTCGACTCGATATGTACATGGCCATCTATAAAACCAGGAACTACATATTTACCTTGTAAGTCTATTTCTTGTTCACCCTTATAATCACCAATACCAATGATTTTATCGTCGCATAAAGCAAGGTCACCACTTAGGATTTCCTTTGTAAAAACGTTCACAATACGGGCATTTTTAAGAACAATGTCGGCTTTTTTTAGCCTACGGCATACGTTTAGATAATAATGTGTCTTCAATAGCGTAGCTCCTTTTCTAGTATTTTATTTTTTAAGGTATATCATATCAGAAAGAAGATACCTTGTCATCAAAAATTTTACCCTATAGCTATTTTTTTTTATGTTGGCTATAATATATGTATACGACATAGGAGGACTATATATGAAGATACAACATTTATTAAGCTATGTGCGACGCGCCATACAAGATTATGATATGATCCAAGAGGGAGACCGCATTGCAGTAGGGATTTCAGCTGGAAAAGATAGTTTGGCACTTCTTCTTGCACTGAGCCATTTGAAACGCTTTTATCCAAAATCATTTGAATTAGAAGCAGTCACTGTTTCTTTAGGCTTTGATAATTTTGATTTATCAGGGGTTATCAAGCTTTGTGAGCAATTAGGTGTGCGTTATACCGTATACGAGACAGAGATTGCAAAAATTATTTTTGAAGAGCGTAAAGAAAGTAATCCTTGCTCCTTATGTTCAAAAATGCGTAAAGCTGCATTATATAATAAAGCCAAAGAACTTGGCTGCAACAAAATCGCCTTAGGGCATAATAAAGATGATATTAATGAGACACTGCTAATGTCGCTTTTATATGAAGGGCGTATCCATACGATGCCACCAGTGATGCCGTTTGAAGAAGGGGATTTAACCCTTATACGTCCACTAATCTATGTACCTGAAAAAGATATTCGTTATTTCGTCAAAAAGGAAGCCTTACCAGTGGTGAAAAGTCCTTGTCCAGCAGATGGGAATACAAAGCGTGAGACGACGAAGCAACTTATTTATGGATTAGAAAAAGAAATCCCAGACCTCTCTTCTAGACTCTTTGGAGCGGTAGAACGTAGTCACATTGAAGGTTGGGGGATTAAAGGGAGGTAAGACAGATGTCTACTTATAGCGATGCCAAGAACAAAAAGAATACGTTGCTTCTAAGAGCCATTTTAGAAGACTTCCCTCCATATCTATTTGATTTTTTTAGGGGGCTTGAACATGTAAGTAGTATGAATACAAGGCTAGGTTATGCGTATGATCTGCGTATTTACTTTGACTACCTTATCCAATACTATAAGCCACTGAAGCATCATGAGGCGATGGCCACATTGACGCTTCAGGAACTAGAGGCGATTTCACCAAGAGATATCGAAAAATACCTTGAGTACTTATCTTACTATGAAAAGGCTCAAGGTGAAGATCAAGTGATTTCTTACCAAAACGGTCAAAAAGGAAAAGCGAGAAAGCTAGCGGCACTTAAGACTTTCTACCAATACTACTACAAACAGCAACGTATAAGTACCAATCCAACAGCTCTTGTGGATATGCCTAAAATCTATGAGAAACCTATCGTTAAGCTTGAAATAGAGGAAGTCGCAAAGTTACTAGACACCATCGAAGATGGCGATAAACTTACCGCAAAGCAGCAGCAATACCATGCCTATACCAAGCAACGTGACCTTGCACTTATATCACTTCTCTTAGGGACAGGGATACGTGTATCGGAATGTGTGGGGCTGAATTTAGAAGACATAGATTTTAACTATAATGGGATACGCATCACCAGAAAAGGTGGTAATGAAACCATTATCTACTTCGGGGATGAGGTAGAGCATGCCCTTAGAGAGTATCTCGTGGTTCGTGAGACAAAAGAAAGTAAAGATGAAGACGAACCACTCTTCCTCTCTTTACAAAATAAAAGGCTATCCGTTCGCAGTGTCCAGATTCTTGTGAAAAAATACAGCACACTTGTGACACAACTTAAGAATATTACACCCCATAAGTTACGTTCTACATATGGTACCCAACTGTACCAAGAAACAGGCGATATCTACCTTGTAGCAGATGTTCTTGGGCACAAGGATGTGAATACGACTAAGAAACACTACGCTCAAATGGATGATGCGAGAAGAAAAATGGCCGCAAGCATCGTGAAGCTGCGGGATATAGAATAAGCAAATTAAAAAATCAGCATATCTCTAGGATATACTGATTTTTTTCTATTTGTAATCCATTTTCTTGGCATAACCCTTATCAATCATAATTTGAGCTACACTTTCTTCCACGCCATTGATTACCACATAAACATCTGCTAAGTAGCGCCTAAAGCCATCTTGCTTAGTGGAACAAATCGTAATGGGTTGCCCCATAATAAGGGCTTCAAGGTAGGCTTTCGATGTAAGTCCATCCAGCCGCTCAGGGCCTTTAATCTCAGGTGCATTCATTCCTTTAATACGAAACCGTTCAGTAATAGTGATATAAAAGCCTAAGTCTACTCTAGCTTCAAAGGTGTCTCCGTCGATGACTCGTGTTACGGTGGCATAGCGATAATACGTATCTTGTAGCATAGATATTGCCCCTTTTAGATACACTTTCTCTATTAGTGTATTCACAAAAGGGGCAATGGTTTCATAAGACTTATAAAATACCTGCTATAAATTGCTGAAGCACAAGGTAGGTCTTGATATCAAGTTTTTCTTCACTAGCAAGGAGCTCACGGGCTTTTTCTTTAGAGACTAATAAAGGATCAATGAGTTCATCGGCTTCAAGATAGTCTGTACTTACTTCCCCACGACAAGTACAACGTACAAAGACTACAGACTCATCTGTCATCCCAGCAGATAAGTAAAGTCTTGGACGGAGTTCTAAAATCTCAACAAGGTCAAGCCCTGTCTCTTCCTTAAGTTCGCGTCCTATAGTACTTAAAGCATCCTCCCCTTCATCTATAAGACCTGCTGGTAGCTCATAGATAAAGTCATTAAGTGGGATACGAAATTGCTTGATTAAGACAAGTTGCTCTGTGGCTTCATGAGTAGCTAAAAGGACGACGGCATCATCTTTTTCTTCGCCTTTTTCAAAATAATATTGACGTAAGGCTTCTTCAGTTTTGCGACTGGCGATCATCCAGTGCTTTTCCTTACCTTCACGATTTTTGTAACATGCATCATAAAGACTTAAAAAATGTGTTTTTGCTAGTGCAGTTAATGTATCTATCTGAGGTTTTATCATTGGTTTGTTCCTTTCCTAAACATAAAGTGTCTTATGAGTCTTATTATACACCAAAGTTAACTGTTTTCACGTCTTAAATTTTTCAGTGCTTTTTTTGAGCCGCGGCTAAGATCACGCTCACGCTTACGGATCTTAAAGTCTACAAAAAGCGTATCTAAGTCATAGCCTTCAGGGTAAAGGTCACGAGCTTTAAACAGTCGCTTTGTACGATTTTCTTGGACTTCACGCATATCACCATTGCAGTACACAAGGAGCGGCTCATAATTTGTCTTAGGCTGATAAACGATGCCTTCTAATTGGGTATCTAATAAAAGAACTTTATCACCTTTTTCAAGGATGTCTTTTTCTTTGGGTGTTTCATCTAAGCTTTCGGCAGTTGCTTTTTTTGTTTCTTTGACGAGGGATATGTTATAGTCTTTAGCAGTCATATAGTGACTAGCTACTTCGAGGATGGATGGTAGAAT
This sequence comes from Cellulosilyticaceae bacterium, assembly GCA_051656485.1. Taxonomy (GTDB): domain Bacteria; phylum Bacillota; class Clostridia; order Lachnospirales; family Cellulosilyticaceae; genus JBOFDK01. Next base: position 5,543 of record JBOGBZ010000005.1, on the reverse strand, counting down.
GCCCATTTTCTTTGCAATCCATAAGGCATTACTCTCCCCTGCTTTACCGATCAAGAGCTTATACAGTGGCTCTAATGTCTCACTATTAAATTGCATAGCAGCATTTTCAAAGTCAGGGTGTTGCTCGGAGAAGTTCTTGATTTCATTATAGTGTGTCGTTGCAATGGTTATAGCACCCTTAAGGTAGAGATGCTCAAGGAGTGCAATAGCTAAAGCTGCACCTTCACTAGGTTCTGTACCACTTCCGATCTCATCGAATAATAAGAGCGTTCTTGGTGTGGTAGCTTTCACGATTGATGCAAGATTTTGTACGTGGGAAGAAAAAGTACTTAAGGAATTCTCAAGACTTTGATTATCACCGATATCTACAAAGACTTGGTCGAATAAAGAAAGACAACTCCCCGCACCTACTGGTACTTGAAAACCAGACTGTACGGCTAAGGTCAGAAGTCCCACTGTTTTTAAGACCACTGTCTTACCGCCAGCATTAGGCCCAGTAATGATAAGACTTCTATAATCTTTCCCTATTTCTAGGTCTAAAGGAACGACCTTACCTTCTAAAAGAGGATGCTTCCCACCTTTAATCGTGATCTTACCATCTGTACATAACTTAGGACTTATACCGTCTATAGCACGACTGTATTTTCCTTTTGCAAAAATCATATCTAATTGAGCAATGATTTCTATATTGGAACGGATGCTTTCTTTTTCCATATAGACTAAGTTGGTCAGATGACTGATAATCTTATAAATCTCCACAGACTCATCGATTTGAAGCTGCAAAAGTTCTGAGCTATACTTGCTGACACTGCTAAGCTCCATAAATACCGTCTTGTCGGTACTTTCAATGACGGTACCCGCTACTTTGGTTTTATAGGCAGCTTTAATAGGAATGGTCAATTTGCCATGACGTTTACTAATGAAGCTCTCTTGCAAGTAAGTCTTATTTTGACTATTTCGCATAAAGGCATTGAGTTTTTCCTCAATCTTCTCTTCAGCAATAAGGATTGCACGGCGTAATTTTCTAAGTTCCTTACTCGCATCATCACATACCTTATGGTGGCGAATACAGGCATTAATCTCTTCTTCGATAGCTTCAAAGGTTTGAATGCCTAATGTGTAGTGATATAAGGTTGGGGCATCGAAGGTTTTGTCCTTCATAAAGCGTTGCATTTTGCGGCATCCTGCTAAAAAGTCAGATACTGCGCTTAGCTGCTCCTCATTCAACACAATATCCTTCTCAATCTTTTCTAAAAGATCATCAATCATCCCAATACCCTGCAAAGGGGTACTACCTGTATAATTTAGAAGTCGTTTTGCTTCTTCCGTTTCCTGAAGGCGGTTGGCTACCACTTTCAAGTGAGGACTAGGTGTCAGGTTTTGGATGAGCTTTTTGCCCATAGGACTTACGCAGTAAGATGCTACCTGATCTTTTAATGTATTGTATTGTAATTTTTCAAATGTTTCTTGATTCATGTTAGACTCCTTTAGGATTTATATATGCAATAAGGTTGATGGTCTACAAAGGTACGTCACCGCGAAAGTAGATGACGTTTGGGTATAAAAAAAACAGCGTACACTTAAATACGCTGATAGAACCGTTCATTTGATAGCGATGCAAAGACATACAGATATGCCTATGTCTGTAAAGAGCGGTGGATGCGATTAAGTATCTTTATAGATTACTAAATACACGTACCACAAACAAAGGGATAGACTCCCCTTCTCAAATGGGCCATGCACTTAGCTATTCAATTAATCTATTTTAGATACCTCGACACTCACAAAAACACTCCTTATCCTTGTCATCTACTTGTTGCATTTAGTATAGCGGATAGATTGATGACTGTCAAATCCTTAGAAATATTTGGACTAAGGTGTATAGGCGAACAAATGTTTGTGCAATACTAGATAATATGCTATAATGGAAAAAAAGTCAATTAGAGGGATGTCGTATGGAACAGCTAACAACCAAGCAAGAACAAATATTTCATTTTATAAAAGATGTGCTTAATGCCAAAGGTTATCCACCATCAGTGAGAGAAATCTGCCTTGCTGTAGGGCTTAAGTCTACTTCTACTGTCCATAGCCATCTAAACAAATTAGAAGAAAAAGGGTTTATTCGTCGTGACCCTACTAAGCCACGTGCTATAGAAATATTAGATGGTACCCGCGAGTGGCTCCAAGACCACGTGAAGCCTATTCCCATTATCGGTACAGTTACAGCAGGTGCACCTATCTTAGCTACTGAAAACATCGAAGGCTACTATCCTATGCCACAAGCTATGTCACATCATGGCGAAGCCTATATGCTTCGCGTCCAAGGCGAAAGTATGATCAATGCCGGTATCTTCCACCGCGACTATATCATCGTTCGTCAGCAAGACAGCGCAAACAATGGAGATATCGTTGTAGCCCTTCTAGGTGATGAGGTCACAGTCAAACGCTTCTACAAAGAAAAAAATCGTATCCGTCTCCAACCCGAGAATGACACGATGGACCCTATCTATTGTTTAGAGGTTAAAATACTTGGAAAGGTCGTAGGACTCTTCCGTGAAATGAATTAAATCAAGGGTTTGAACCACTTTTCACACTTCTCAATTCTAAGAAAATTAGATAAAAGAGGTGTGTTTTTTTATGGCAAAAAAGATGAAAAAAAACATTAAAATTGAAACGGTAAACGAGACAAAAACAATGGCAAAAGCTAGAGATGAATTTATATTGAATTGTAGGGCTAGAAACCTTGTGAACGAGACAATATTGAACTATGAAAAGGCTATAAGATACTTAGTTATTGCTTATCACCTTCCAATATAGTAAGGAGTGGATTGGCTTTTGCACTTTCTGCATTACAATTTATGCTGGTGCGCGTATTTAGTCACTATCTCCACGCAACTTAGCTTCATACGCTAGTCTTCTATCAATATCAGCTTTGCTCATATGTCCAGTTCTTGTTGCTATACTTTTAGTTGTTCTTGCCATGATTTCACCTTTATTTTGTGTTTTTAGATATGAAAAAAGACCCCATTTACTCGTATGGCTCTCAAATTTGATTACGGTCTTTTTATATAATCTCCAAAGTCTACCGTGTCTATATCTAAATCTTTAAAGAACGCTTCAATTGCTAAATCTAATCTTTCAATATAGTAATTATAATTAATTCTAGGGAAATATTTAATCCTATAAACATCATTCGGAGCAAAATGATATAGTATACTCTTTAATATAAAAGCATATGTATAATTTACTTCTGTTACTATTTGTTGCTTAAATTTTTCGCCATGACATTTCTTGCCGAGTTCACAAATACAATCATAATACTCCCAGAAGCTCTCTTTATTGAACTGGGCCTCTTCGTGAAGATAATAAACAAAACTACCTTCTTCCCCTCTATAATTTCTCTGTAAAACATCTCTTGTACTCAAAGCTAACAACCCCCTCTAAGTATTTTTACTTTCCTAAATTATACTATAACCTTTTAAGGAGTAATAGTTAGTAATTCTTCACTTCTTTTCTACTTTATTTCATGTTCTCCTCATAAAAAAGAGCCCTTTTCAACAGTATTTCCACACCATCAATTAGGCTCTATCCTTTGGCATATATAGCTATTTTCTACATATCTAAATCCTCGATTTTTTTTCATTTTAGGCATTTTGTGTGCGTGAAGGGAGGTGCATGGCTTTGAGTATAAATTTAGATTGTATATCAAGTAGTAAGGGGGATTCACCTACCTTATCAATGGTATTGGCTTGGTGTATACTTTACAGTAATAATAACCACATACTTTTTAGATTCATCTATACGATATATCACAGTAAAATTCTTAATGAATAACTGCCTATATCCTTTATTAGCATACACTCCTACTCTTCTTTCAGAACCTCTATACGGAAATTCTTCTAGACTGAATATAGTTTCCTCTATTTCCTCTATTAGATTATCTGCTGTCATTGGAGCCATTAAACTCTTTGCTATATACCCATAGATATTATCTAAATCTCTGTATGCTTTAGTAAGTAATTTAACAGTATATTTACCCAAAATGTTTTCTCCTCAAACTTGCAAGACCTTCTCTAGCATCTAGTAACTCTGCACCATTCTCATATTCAGCTTCTGCAGCTGCAATAGCATGGTCAATTTGTGTTCCTTCTAGCATACTCTCATAAGTTTCTATACTCATTACAACTAAATCACCATAACCATTCTTTGTTATAAAAATAGGTTCTTGTTTAGCATGGCACATCTCGGATATCTCATTTGTATTTCTCAAATCCGTAATTGGTCTAATTTGTGGCATAAAAACACCTCCTTTGCACAGTATTATAACATTATTATGCACAAAGTTCAATTTATCTATTCTATTAATCGATTTCTTTCCAATCCACCCTTTCCAATCCACCACACTACTATCACCCACCTGCAGATTACAAGTCCTACAAAGCACAACCACCTTATCCTCATCCAATCGCAATTCAGGATAGTCCTTAAACGACTTGATGTGGTGTCCTTGCAAGTATTCAGTAATAAGTATCCTGTACTTATTACAGAACATCTCACAATAAGGTTGCTCCTTAACTTTCCTATTTCTTAACTTCCTCCATGCATAAGACGAATAGAACCTTCTCTTTTCATCTGATACACATCTATTATCTAGTGGCTTAGAACCACAGTTACTGTTATGTAAAATGATGCTTCCACATCTACTATAAACTTTCTTCATGGTGTTTTCTCCAAGAACAAAAGTGACTATCGTCACGCTTTTTTTGCAACTTGTAGTTTTTAACCTCTACAGGTTGCTTTCTTTTATTAATTATTGTATATCTTATTTATGAAACTACGACAGAAGCTCACTCAAACCTTTACTATCAAACAAATACTAAAAGAACATTGGAATAACTTCTTAACTCTTGGCTATAAGTTACGTCCTGCTATTACCAAAAATGTTTTAAAGGTCATTCATTGTGGTGACCCTTCTTTTGGTTATGCCCTTTATTCTTGTTCTCATTGTGGCAAAATCAAGCATGTTCCTTTTCGTTGCAAAAGTCGCTTTTGCAATACTTGTGGTGCTTCTTATGTTACTAATCGTGCAAAAAACATCTCCGCTAAACTAATCAATTGCAAGCACCGCCACCTTGTTTTTACCATTCCTGCTGAACTACGGAAATTTTTCCGCTTAGATAGGTCTCTTCTTGATGTCCTTTTTAAAGCTGTAAGTTCCACCATTCTTACTTGGTTCAAGAAACTTAATAAATCTGAGAACTTTATCCCTGGTTTCATCTCTACACTTCATACTTTTGGACGTGATTTAAAGTGGAATCCTCATATCCATATGATTTTATCCGAAGGTGCTTCTGGTAACTTTACTGTTTGGCGACCTATTCATCATTTCCCTTTCGTTATGCTTCGTCGTCGCTTTCAGACTACACTTTTACATATGCTTCACCAATGTCTTGGCCCTTCATTTGAACCCCTTAAATCTTTTCTTTTTAATAACTATAAAGATGGTTTCTATGTTCGTGCTAAAAAGGAAAAACACTCTGTTG
>JBOGBZ010000004.1:0-88066 GCA_051656485.1 Cellulosilyticaceae bacterium | reverse complement strand
TGCTCAGCTGAGAGGCATGACTATAGAAGAAGCTAAATTAAAAATCAAAGAAGCTATCACAGAATATCAAGAGGAAGGTGAATAAAATGAAAGTTATTTTAACACAAGACGTAAAAAAAGTAGGAAAAAAAGGTGAGATTTTAGAAGTAAAAGATGGTTACGCAAGAAATGCACTACTTCCAAAAGGCTTAGCAGTAGAGGCGAATGCAGTTAATCTTAATCAAAGAAAATTAGAAGAAAAAGCAACTGATAAAAGAAAACAACAAGAATTAGATGCAGCAAATGCTATCAAAGAAACAATCCATGACAAAAAAATCAACATTGGGATCAAAGTAGGTGAAGGTGGTCGTGTATTTGGATCAGTAACGACAAAAGAGATCGCAGATAGCTTACACTCAAACTTTGGTGTAACCATCGATAAAAAGAAAATCAGCCTATCTCAACCAATTAAAGCAATAGGTACAAGAACAGTAGAAGTTAAGTTACATCCAAAAGTAGTAGCAGAAGTAACAGTATGTACAGTAGAAGGTAAGTAATTAGAAGAAAGAGAGAGAAAGAGCTATGGAAGAATTGCAAATGATGAGGATTCCTCCCCATAATATAGAGGCAGAACAGTCTGTACTAGGTGCCATCATAATGGATCATGAAGCTATGACCGTAGCAAGTGAGATATTAAGACCTAACGACTTTTATAGGCCAGACCATCAAGAGATTTACAGTGCTATTATGGAGCTTTTCACAAGTAATAGCCCTGTAGACTTGGTAACGATACAAAATAGACTGTCTGAAAAAGGTGTTTTAGAGCAGGTTGGTGGTATCGGTTATTTGGCAGAGTTAGCTACCATTGTACCAACGTCAGCCCATATCAAAGAATACGCTAAAATTGTAGAGGATAAGGCTGTACTTAGAAGACTTATTAAAGCGAGTCAAGATATCACAGCGAAAAGTTATGAGGGAGATGAACCCATCGAAGACCTTATGAGTTTTGCTGAAAAACAAGTGTTTGATATCATTCAAAATAGACATACAGAGGACTTCTCACATATCAATGAAATTATCGTTACATCCATTGATAAGATCGAGCAGGCGTTGGTTAACAAAGGGGCCGTTACAGGGGTTCCTACCGGATTTATTGACCTTGATTATAAGACGGCAGGGATGCAACCTTCAGACCTTATTCTGGTAGCGGCGAGACCATCTATGGGAAAGACAGCTTTCTCATTGAACGTTATTCAGTCAGCAGCCATTAAGAATAAGAAAAAAGTAGCTGTATTTAGTCTGGAGATGTCAAAGGACCAGCTAGTTAACCGTATGCTTTGCGCGGAGGCGATGGTAGATGCACAGAAAGTAAGGACAGGTAACTTAGAGCCTCAAGACTGGGATCGCATCGCTAAGGCGATACCAACCATTGCAGCAGCAGATATTTTTATAGATGATACGCCGGGTATTTCTGTTATGGAGATGCGTGCAAAATGTCGAAGGTTGAAATTAGAAAAAGGTCTAGATCTGATTATGATTGACTACTTGCAGCTTATGAGTGGTAATGGTCGGACAGATTCAAGACAACAAGAAATCTCAGAAATTTCTCGTTCTTTAAAAGCTATTGCCAGGGAAATGAGTGCACCGGTTATAGCCTTATCACAGCTTTCACGTGCCTGTGAGACACGTGCAGACCATAGACCGATGCTATCAGACTTACGTGAATCTGGAGCCATCGAGCAGGATGCTGACGTTGTTATGTTCTTATATCGTGATGAGTATTACAACCCAGATACAGATAAGAAGAACATTGGTGAAGTTATTATAGCAAAACAAAGAAATGGTCCTACAGGAACAGTAGAACTTGTATGGCTAGGGCAATACACTAAGTTTGCCAATATGGATCGATAATACTAAAAAAGAGCATTTCCTATTCATTAGGAAATGCTCTTTTTTAGTTAGGGTAGCGTTCCATCTCATCGAAGATGTCTTGGACAGATTCGAGTTTGGTAGCTTTATAAGCATTGCTTCCACAGAAGAGTAGTGCATCCTCAAGATTACCATTGGCAGCTTGAATGAGTGCTTCAGATATACAGTAAGGAATGGTAGTAACACCACACTTATGAAGACACTTATAGAGGCACTTGTCATTGCCAGGTGAGTTGGTGATAAAGGTGTTGAGTATGGCACGACCAGGCATACCCACAGGGCTTTTCACGATACCGATGGTATCTTCAGTAGAAGTGATGTAGCGCTCTTTAAAGACGAGTGGTGCATCACATTCGTGAGTAGTAACAAAGCGAGTAGCCATTTGAACACCATCAGCACCTTGTTCAAGTGCTAAAGCAACATCAGAAGCATCATAGATACCACCAGCTGCAATGACGGGAATATGTTTGTTGTATTTCTCAGCGTAAGTAAGGGCTACTTCTTTTACTTCTTTTACAAGTTCCATAAGAGGACGTGCATTGTCAATCTCGTCATTATGGAAGCCTAGGTGCCCACCAGCAAGAGGGCCTTCTACAACGATGGCATCAGGTGCACATTGATTTTTCTTATCCCACATACGACAAATAACAGATGCTGCTTTGGCAGAAGAAACGATTGGCACAATCTTAGTAGAAGAACCTTTCGTATAGAGTGGTAAGTCTAGAGGTAAGCCAGCACCAGAGATAATAAGGTCTATTTTGCAGGCTACAGCCTTTTTGACATAATCAGCGTAGTTTTTCATGGCTACCATTAAATTAACGCCTATAATGCCATTAGGGCTCTTAGAACGCGCTAAGGTAATCTCTTTTTCAAGAGCATCTAGATTAGCACCTAAATTATCTTTGATAAAGTGTTTTTCTCTAAAGCCTATCTGAGCACCGGATATAATACCAATACCACCGCTATTTGCAACTGCACTAGCAAGAGAGTGGAGTGATATGCCAATGCCCATACCACCTTGAATAATCGGAAACTTAGGCTTTAAATCCCCGATACATAATGTATTCAAATTCATATAGTCACCTCATTTGTTTTGAAAATCAAAGTATAAAAAATATTTGTTTTGATATTCAAAGTATATTCTTAACTCAGTATAAAGTCAAGCTACAAAGAAGTTATGAAGAAATATTTGGAAAAAATTAATAAATATTCAGATATAATCTGAAATTGGTTGAAAATATGGTAAAATATGGTATAATTTTAGAAAGAGATTACAAAAGACAGGGGTAGGGCTATGAAAAATAAAGTCTATTCTATAAAAGAAGTAGCAACAATACTCGATATAGAAGCATATGTATTAAGGTACTATGAGAAAGAGTTAGAGTTGGAGATCCATCGTAATACACAGGGGCATAGGATTTATGATGAGGACGACATAGAAGTATTGCGCCAAATTAAAGATTTACGTGAGCAGGGGTTAGAGCTTAAGGCAATTAAAAACATCGTACATACACTTGATGAAGGCGGCATTGAATCGTTGATGAACTTAGGAGGTATGGGGGGGAAAGTTGTCCAATTGCATGGGGACAAGCCTAAGGAGCTAGATATTACAGATCAGACAAATGAAAAAGTGCAGCATTTCCAGCTTATGATGAAAGATATGTTTAAGCAAGCACTTGTAGAGTTTAATGGCGACACAAAAGAGCAAATAAAAGAAGAACTCTCTGAAGAAGTCAATTGCTTAGTTAACAAAAAAATACGTGAAATAGAAGTTATGCAAAATATGAAAGATGAAGAGTACTACAATAAGATTGATGAGACCATGCGTGAGATGCAAAAATTAAGAAGAGAAATAGCAGAGATTGAGCAGTTAAAACCTAAATCAAGTATCTGGAAAAAGTTGTTCGGAACAAAAGAAATAGAAAATGAAACACAAGAAAAGAGTATGTAGGGCGATACATACTCTTTTCTTGTGTTTTTTTGCTTATGCGTGTACTGGCAAATCGTATTTGAGGAAAATATTCTTTGCCTTTGTAACTTCGTCTTTTGAGGGTTCTTCTGTATCAAGTAGAGCATACTCATAACCGAGCTGTGCCCACTTGAATTCTCCCATTTTATGGAATGGAAGGATATCTAAACGTTCTACATTTGTAAGTGTAGATAAAAATTGTGCTAAATCCTCGATGTCCTTTTCGTTATCTGTTAGATTTGGTACTAAAACGTAGCGAATCCAAACAGGAATGCCTCGTTCTTTCAAATGATGTGCGAAAGCCAAGGTTGGATCTAAAGGAACACCTGTTAAGTCTTTAAAAACATCAGGATTATATGACTTTATGTCTAAGAGTACTAAATCTGTATAATCAAGTACAGGATCAGCCTTATCTAGACCAATAAAACCAGAGGTGTCAATACAAGTATGGATACCATTATCCTTGCATTTCATTAATAAGTCGCGTACAAAATCTGGTTGGAGAAGAGGTTCACCACCGCTAACTGTAACACCGCCTCCTGAAAATTGCATATATGGTTTATAGCGTACGATTTCACTGATGAGGGAATCAGTGTCCATTTCTTTACCATCTTGCATTTTCCAAGTATCAGGATTGTGACAATACTTACATCTAAGAGGGCAGCCTTGAGTAAATAATATAAAACGAATACCTGGGCCGTCTACAGTTCCGCAAGTTTCTATAGAGTGAATTCTGCCTTTCATGTCATAACCTCCTGTCTTTATAAAGTGGGGAAGTGCATCCCCACCTTATCTTTTATTATGGTTTAATTAGAATTTCTCGTGGAATGTTCTATTGATTACGTCTAATTGTTGTTCACGTGTAAGACGAATGAAGTTTACAGCGTATCCAGATACACGGATTGTAAGCTGTGGGTATTTCTCTGGGTGATCCATAGCATCAAGTAATGTTTCACGATCGAATACGTTGATGTTTACATGATGGCCACCTTGTGTGAAGTAACCGTCCATCATACCAACAAGGTTGTGAACTCTTTCTTCACCTGACTTACCAAGAGCGCCTGGGATGATAGAGAATGTGTAAGAGATACCATCTTCAGCATGTTGGTATGGAAGTTTAGCAACTGATGCAAGAGAAGCGATAGCACCTTTTGTATCGCGTCCGTGCATTGGGTTAGCACCTGGAGCGAATGGCTCACCAGCTTTACGTCCATCAGGTGTGTTACCTGTTTTCTTACCGTATACTACGTTTGATGTGATTGTTAAGATAGACATAGTTGGGTAAGCATTTCTGTAAGTTCTGTGTTGTCTAATTTTGTTCATGAATGTTTCAGTAATTTTAACAGCAAGATCATCAGCTCTGTCATCATTATTTCCGTATGCTGGGTAATCGCCTTCGATTTCGTAGTCAACTACAAGACCTTCTTCATTTCTGATAGCTTTAACTTTAGCATATTTGATTGCTGATAAAGAGTCAGCTACTACTGAAAGACCAGCGATACCTGTTGCGAATGTACGAAGGATCTCTTTATCGTGAAGAGCCATCTCTACTTTTTCGTAGCAGTATTTGTCATGCATGTAGTGGATGATATTTAATGTGTTTACGTAAAGCTCTGATAACCAATCCATGATATGATCGAATTTTGACCAAACATCATCGAAGTCAAGGTATTCGCTAGTAACAGGTGCGAATTGTGGAGCAACTTGATCTCCAGATTTCTCATCTTTACCACCGTTGATTGCGTATACAAGCGCTTTAGCAAGGTTTGCACGAGCACCAAAGAATTGCATTTGTTTACCAATTCTCATTGCAGATACACAACATGCGATACCGTAGTCATCTCCCCAATATGATCTCATAAGGTCATCGTTTTCGTATTGGATTGAGCTTGTTTGGATAGACATTTTAGCACAGAAGTCTTTGAAACCTTGTGGTAAATGTGTAGACCAAAGTACTGTTAAGTTTGGCTCTGGAGCTGGACCTAAGTTAGATAATGTATGGAGCATACGGAAACTGTTCTTTGTTACAAGTGTACGACCATCTACGCCCATACCACCGATAGACTCTGTTACCCATGTTGGGTCTCCTGAGAATAATTCGTTGTATGCTGGTGTACGAAGGAAACGTACCATACGTAATTTCATTACGAAGTGATCCATGTATTCTTGAGCTTCAGCTTCTGTTAATGTACCAGCTTTGATATCTCTTTCGATGTAGATATCAAGGAATGTAGATACACGACCAAGTGACATTGCAGCACCATCTTGCTCTTTGATAGCAGCTAAGTAACCGAAGTATGTCCATTGGATAGCTTCTTTAGCTGTTTGAGCTGGCTTAGAAATATCAAAACCGTAAGAAGCAGCCATAGCTTTAAGTTCTTTTAATGAACCGATTTGCTCTGTGATTTCTTCACGAAGTCTGATGATTTCTTCTGTGATGCTTGGAACTTCAAGAGATAATTTTTGAGCATCTTTATCTTGGATTAATTTATCGATACCGTATAAAGCAACACGACGGTAGTCACCGATGATACGACCACGGCCATAAGCATCTGGAAGACCTGTGATAACACCAGATTTTCTAGCTTTTCTCATAGATGTTGTGTAAGCAGCGAATACACCATCATTGTGTGTTTTGCGGTATTTTGAGAAGATTTCTGCTGTTTGTTTATCTAATTCATAACCGTATGATTCAAGTGCATTTTGAACTGTACGTGCACCACCGTATGGCATGATGTTTCTTTTTAAAGGTGCATCTGATTGGAAACCAACGATTTGCTCAGCATCTTTATCAAGGTAACCTGGGCCATGAGATGTAATAGATGATGGGATTTTTGTTTCAGCATCTAAAACGCCTTTTTCTAACTCTTTTTTCATAAGAGTCATTGCATTATCCCAAAGTTTAGTTGTTCTTTCAGTAGCATCAGCTAAGAAAGTATCATCACCTTCATAAGGTGTGTAGTTTTGTTGGATAAAGTCACGTACATTTACTTCTTTTGTCCAGTTACCTGGTACGAATCCATTCCATTGTTCAAACATTATGGTCAACTCCTTTAAATGAATAAATATGATTTTAGTATTAGCAAGTTCACAGAAGAATAAACTCTGAATAACTTGGTAGCTAATAATAATTATTAATAAGTATTGTTTACAGTGATATTATATAATGTATACTGTATACACGTCAATATGTTACACAAAAATTTATTAAAAAATGTGAAGAATTTAACGTTCAATTTAGATTAGTTTGTAAGTTTCGGGAAAATTAGGCAAGGGAATCATTTCAAATGTCAAATGGAAGGTTGTATTAGCATTTTGAAATGAGTATAATAATAGGAAGAAACTGTATAAAAATGGATATAAAGGAGTAGAAAATGGAGCATATAAAGAATGTTTTTATTGGAATGGTATTAGGCGTTTCTAACGTTATACCAGGTGTTAGCGCAGGTACAATGGCTGTTGTTATGAATATTTACGATAAGCTTTTAGATGCTGTTTCATTGGACAAGGAGAAAATCAAACAAAACTTCATGTTTTTAATGATGCTAGGTATTGGTGTGGGTATCGGTATTATAGCATTCAGTAATGGTATTACTTATCTTTTTGATTACTATCCAATGCAGACACAATTTGCATTTATTGGGGTTATATTAGGAAGTATACCGATGATTATCAAGCATGCTAAGCAAGAAGGTGCCATTAGAACAGTGAACTGGATTCCTTGCCTCGTTACCTTTGGCATTATGGTTGCAATGGTTGTGGCACAAAGCGGTAATCCAGAAGCGACAGAGGTTGTCTTAAAGCAAAACTTTTGGTCTGCACTAGGGCTTTTCGTTTCAGGTGCTATTAGTGCTTTTGCAATGATTATACCAGGTATTAGTGGTTCGTTTATCATGGTAACTTTAGGAACTTATCACACAGTTATTAATGCCATCACACATTTCAATTTACCAGTGATTGCAGTGACAGGTGTAGGGGTATTAGTAGGGTTATTTGGCGGTATCAAACTTGTGAAAATTTTACTTGAAAAATATAATCAAGCCACTTATATGGCAATCCTTGGCTTAGTGATAGGCTCAGTACTCGTTATTTATCCAGGCTTTGCATTCAATAGTGCAGGGATGGTGTCTTTAATCGTGATGATTTTAGGAATGGTAGTAGCGTATAAATGCGCAGATTAATCATGTAAATGAATGATAGAATAAAGGAGAACTAGGAATACTATATTGAACTTGAAAAAAAGAGGGATATTAGGTATACTAAGTTGAAAAAAATGACAGAAATTTTACCAAAGGAGACAGTTATGGGAAAAGACATCTACGTCTTTGGACATAAAAATCCAGACACAGACTCAATATGTTCAGCCATTGCTTATGCACATTTAAAAAGTGTACTAGGCTATGATAATGTAAAGGCAGCACGACTAGGAAAGATCGGAAAAGAAGCGAAGTTTGCTCTTGAGTATTTCCAAGTGAAGGAGCCAATGCTTCTAGAAAGCATTAAACCACAGGTAAGCGATATGCAATACTATGTGACACCACCAATCTACCAAGTAGATTCTGTAAAAAAAGCATGGGATGTGATGACCAAGAGTGGTAGACCAATGACACCAGTGCTTTATCCAGATCATAAATTAGCAGGTGTAGTATCTGTATCAGATATCTCAAAGACATACATCGGATTAACAGATGGTAGTGTACTTAGAGAGCATAAGACACCTTTTGTGAATATTGCAGCAGTATTAGAAGGAAGAATCGTTAGTGGCGATTATCCACATCCTTATGTACAAGGTGATGTATATACGACAGCATCTATTAGCGAGAATGATAAACTAAATGAAAATGATATTATCCTTACAGGAAACAATAAAGAACTTGTAGAGATTGCATTAAAATCAGGCGCTGGCTGTGTGATTATCACAGATCAAGATATGGAAAAGCTTGATGTACCAAAAGGTACAGAGGAAGGTTGTGCGATTATTTGTACACCATACTCATTCTTTAAGGCAATCAAGATGATTTCACAAAGTATCTCAGTAAAGAATCTTATCGGAAAGCAAGATTTAGTATACTTTGATACAAGTGATACAATCGATGAAGTTAAAGAGACAATGCTTAATTCCACACATCGTCACTTCCCAATCATCAACGAGGAAGGCCTTGTAAAAGGGATTATCTCTAAGCGTCATATCCTTGATATTAAGAAAAAACAAGTAATCCTTGTGGATCATAATGAGCAAACACAAAGTGCACCAGGTATCGAACAAGCGGAGATATTAGAGATTATCGACCATCACCGTATCGCAAATATCAATACAGGTGTACCAGTCTTTTTAAGAGCAGAACCAGTAGGTTGTACATCAACTATCGTGGCTAAAATGTACGAAGAAAATAACATTATGCCACCAAGAGAAATTGCAGGGGTAATGCTTAGTGCGATTATCTCAGATACACTTCTTTTCAAGTCACCAACATGTACACCAGTGGATATGAGAATGGCGAAGCGTCTGGCAAAGATTGCAGAAGTAGATCTTGAGCAATACGGAATGGATCTTTTAGCAGCAGGTACATCACTAGAGGGTGTAAGTGCGAAAGAACTATTAGGTATTGATAGAAAGCAATTTACATTAGGTAAATTCAATGCTTCTGTAGCACAGATAAACACAGGGGATTTCAAGAGCATCTTTAAGATGAAAGAAGAAATCTTAGCGGAAATGAACGAGTTGATCGAACATGAAAGTTTAGATGTCATTTTATTTATGGTGACAGACATTATTGTAGGTGGTTCAGAGCTTATCGCAGTAGGCCCAGAGAAGTGGATCGCAGATCGTGCATTCGATATGCAAAAGGATGAAGAGAGTGTCTTTATGAAAGATGTCTACTCACGTAAGAAGCAAATCCTTCCTAAACTTATGTCTACAGTACAAAATGGCTAATCTTGTAAGAATAAAAGTTGATTAATAGACGTATCCTATTTATAATAAAAGAAGGAAATACCATTTAAACTTTAGCTATAGAAGGAGAAAAGTCATGGCAAAACAAGTTACAAAAGAGATGATCATTGGTGAGATCTTACAAGTTGATAGAGGTCTTATTCCAATTCTTATGAATGCTGGGATGCACTGTTTAGGATGTCCATCAGCACAAATGGAATCTTTAGAAGAAGCATGCGCTGTACACGGTATGGACGTTGATGTTTTAGTTAAAGAAATGAATGATTATTTAGCAACATTATAAAAAATACCTATAAAAAAACCTCTTGCCATAAGCGAGAGGTTTTTTTTATAGGTATTTCGTTAAGATATCTAGTGCATTAGTGGATATCATTACTTTTCCATGTTCTTTTAGGAAATATTCATTTAGATCGCTCACGATACCTTGCTGACCAAACTCATCTAGTCTGCAAAGAACCACATCTTTTGGTGTATCTTGCTTTTGGTTTGGATGAAAAATCATAAAGAATTTCTCATCGTACTTATAAAGGCTCGTTTCACCGAAGTAAAGATGCTTGATATGGTGTGAAGCAGAACAAATATCATCTAATGTCTTGAAACAGTACATGAAAGTTTGCGCTTGAAGCGCTGTTTCTTTCTGAGCTGCCTTTTGAGATTTCCCCATAAGCTCTAAATCAGTCAGTCTATCCTCAACAGGGTCCTTAAAGGTTCTATGAGTAGGTCGTTCGCCGATTGTATCGAGTTTTTCTTCAATTTGTGAAGGGTCTTCAACTTTAGTAACAACAATTTTAATGCTGTCTGAAGAAAGCGGAACAGCTTCAATCATTAGAGGGACGTTTTCGGTTTCGAAGCCGAAGTCTTCGTAAGCCTGTGTCATCATATCTCTAAAAAGTGATTGAGCTTTGCTAGAACCATAGGCTAATTCACTTATTTTAATATCTCTATTTTGTAAATCAGAAGGATTAAGAGTGACCTGGATTTGTGTATCGCTAATTTTTTCGATTTTCATACAACTCACATCCTTTCGTTCAGTCACGGGTTTATTAAAAGTGCATAAAGATATAAATTAGTATAAGGTAATGCTTATTAAAAGTAAAGAGGATAAATCTATCAAATAATGGCCATAATTGCTCTTAGTGCATTATATGAAGAAGTATAATATTTTATTTCCTATGGAACGATAAAAAACTTGTAATAAATACTAATGCACCTTCAGTATATTTTAATGTTATCTAACAGAAGAATATGCTATACTTACCGAAGAAGGAGGTAAGAGCATGCTAAAAAAAATAGTGTTATTGATTATAGGCTTTATAGTACTTGGGGCTGTAGGCTTAGGGATTATTGGGAATACGTCTGAGACACAAGAAGTAGATCCACTTACATATTTTGATGAGTTCAAAAGTGACCAACAAAATATGGTATATGAAGATACGCGTGTGGATTGGGTAAAGCCTATTATTGAAGAAAACGACAGGATTTATATAGATAGTGAATGGGCAGCGCAGAATGTAAATGAAAGAGTGTATTATGATGCAGAAGAAAATATACTAACTATTACAAATGTGGAAGAAGTCATTCGCATAAATGTAGGAACGAATCAGGTGACAGTAAATAATAAAGCATCTGACCGTCAGATACCGTATATACAACAAGGGGATAAGTTGTATGTGGGAGAAGATTATTTAGAAGAAGTCTATGGATTTGAAGTGACAAAAGGAGCAGATGGAAGGCTTATGATAGCTTCTAATTTACACACAGAAAAGCAAACTGGTGTGATCAAAGCCAAGAAAGCAGTCATCAGAACGAGGCCAGATAAGAAAGCAGTCATCACAGATAAGATGGAAAAAGGTCATCAAGTGGTGATTTACAGCGGTGAGAACGGCTACCTACGTGTAAGGAATGAAAACGGCATCGTGGGTTATATGAAAGAAAAAGATGTAGAAATAGCAGGTAAGACACCGCTTAAAGAGGACAAGCAGTTCACTGCAAAGCCTATTGCGAAGCCGCTAGACGATAAAGTAAAGTTAGCATGGGATCAAATGACAGTACGTACACCAGGTAACTGGAATAGTGGGAAGTATACAAAGATGCAAGGTGCTAACGTCATCGCGCCTACATGGTTTGAGTTTGCAGATGCAGAGGGTAACTTAATTGATAGAGGACACCCAGATTATGTGGTATCAGCAAAGCAAAGAGGACTTCAAGTATGGGCACTAATGAGCCATAATTTTACACAGCCTCAATATACAAGAGAGATTCTGACAAGTACAAAGAAGCGTCAGCACGTTATCGATCAGTTAGTGGACTTCGTACAAAAGTATGGTTTAGATGGGATTAATATCGATATCGAGAATATACAAGCAGACTTTGGGCGTGAATGGGTACAGTTCATGCGCGAGCTTTATCCACAAATGCAAGCCATAGGGGCAACAGTATCTGTAGATGTATACATGCCATCTGCGTGGTCGAAGCATTATCAAAGAGATAAAATAGGCGAAGTGGTGGATTATTTCATCGTGATGGCATATGACCAGCACTGGTCAGGCTCCGAACAAGCAGGACCAACATCAGGGCTCAGATGGGTAGAAGAAGGTATAACCCTTAACTTAAAAGAAGTACCAAGTGAAAAACTAGTACTCGGCATACCATTCTTTACACGTATATGGGAAGAGACAGCTGATGGACTTAAATCAACACCTCATGGTATGGTATCAGCACAGAAGAAGGTAGCTAGCTGGGGTGTAACACCAGTTTATGATGATGAGCATAAGCAGTACTATGCACAAGTAACCGAAGGGGATACGGTGTATAAAGTATGGCTAGAAGATAAGGAAAGTATTGCTGAACGTGTACGTATGATTGAAGCACATAATTTAGCAGGATACGCTGTATGGAAGCTAGGGCTAGAAGATGCGACTGTATGGGAAACATTACAACAAGTAAAATAACGAAAAGGCCATGCATAAACTGCATGGTTTTTTCTGTATAAATAAGTATTTAACAAAAAAGAGTATAGAAATAAGATGTGATTAGTAGTATGATAGGAAAGATGAGAAGGAGGGAACATTATGATTCAGTCAAATAGATATGATAAAATGCTTTACCGCAGATGTGGAAACAGTGGCATTTTATTACCAGCTGTATCACTAGGGTTATGGCATAACTTTGGTGGGGTAGATACATATGAAAATAGTAAAGAGATGATTATAGAGGCTTTTAATTTAGGTATCACACACTTTGATTTAGCGAATAATTATGGGCCACCACCAGGATCAGCCGAAGAAACTTTTGGAAAGATCCTAAAGCAAGAGCTCTACGGCTACCGCGATGAATTATTGATTTCTACAAAAGCAGGATGGGACATGTGGCCAGGACCTTATGGGAACTTTGGATCTAGAAAATACTTACTAGCAAGCTTAGACCAGAGTTTAAAGCGTATGGGGCTTGATTATGTAGACATTTTTTATTCTCATAGAAGAGACCCTGACACACCCCTTGAAGAGACCATGGGTGCACTTGCAACGGCTGTTCATCAAGGAAAAGCATTATATGTGGGGATTTCTAGTTACAATCCACTGGATACAAAGAAGGCTTCGAGCATTTTAAAAGGTATGGGGGTACCTTGCCTTATACATCAACCATCGTATTCCATGCTCAACCGCTGGATAGAAGATGGCTTGACAGATACATTAAAACAAGAGGGCATTGGCTCTATCGCATTTTGCCCATTAGCACAAGGCCTACTTACCAATAAGTACTTAGGTGGGAACATCCCAGAGGACTCAAGAGCGGCTAAAGCTCATGGTCACTTAAAGGAAGGTCAAATCACCGAAGAGGTTATGGAGAAGATCGAGCAGCTGAATGTGCTGGCACAAAAGCGTAACCAGACTTTGGCACAGATGGCTATTGCATGGACTTTGCGTCCAGGTGGTGTGACATCAGCTTTAATTGGTGCAAGCAAAGTGTCTCAGATTAGAGAGAATGTACAGGCTTTAGAGAACCTTGAGTTCTCAGAAGAAGAAATAGCAGAAATTGACCAAATACTGGGGTAAACAGGAATGAAATAGCCCCCTTACTAATACAATGAAAAGAGGACAATGTATGGTAAGGAAGGTGCTAATGTGAAAAAACATAGCAATAACATGATGGTCGTCTTATTTATCTGTCTAATAGGATTTTGTACATATCTCAAATTTGCAAATACAAGTGCAGAAACGTTTGGGTTAGCAACAGCTTCAAAAGTCATTGTGATTGACCCCGGACATGGTGGACATGACCCTGGAAAGGTAGGCTCTAAGGGCGTGCATGAAGATGAAATCAATTTGCAAATCGCCATGAAATTGAAGAATTACTTAGAGCAATCAGGAGCAACCGTCATTATGACACGTACAGATGACAGCTACCTAGAAGGACCAGGAGGCAACACCCATAAGCGAAAAGACATGAGTCATCGTAAACAAGTGATGGAGGTAAGTGAAGCAGATGTGCTTATAAGCATTCATCAAAATGCATTTACCCAGCCACAAGTAAGAGGCGCACAGGTTTTCTATTATAAAGATTCTGAAGAAGCAAAGCTTTTAGCGACCAATGTACAAAAAGCCATTCAAGATTTTGCAGATAGTAATAATACACGCAAAATAAAAAGTAGTAAAGATTACTATGTGCTAAAAGTAAGTGAGATGCCAGGTATTATCATTGAATGTGGATTTCTTACAAATGAAGAAGAGGAAGCATTGCTTGTAAGTGAGGCTTATCAAGATAAGGTGGCATGGGCGATTTACCGTGGAATCGTTAGCTTCTTTGAACAAACAGAAGATATAAAAGCACAATAAAAGCTGCCTTAAATGGCAGCTTTTTTGAGTTCATAAAGTGACTTGATAAGAAGTGGCAGCGAATCGGGTGTCAGCTGGGAAAGAGAAAGTCTAAAGTAAGGGCTATTGGTTTTAAAGGAGAAGATTTCCCCAGGTGAGATGATCAGATGATTCTTTAAGAATACCGAAGAAATATCTGACACAGAATGCTTGAGGGGTCTAATCCAAAAGAATAAGCCACCATCCACTGTGTAAGGTTCTAATACATCTTCTAACTCTAAGAGTACGTCTTGGACCATTTGGAAATAGCTGTAGGTATGCTGAATAAGATCGAGACGTAGTTGATGAAAGAGTGGTGATTGGAGATAGAAATAAAGTACCCGTTCATTGAGGGTGTATTCATATAAATCAGCAAGGCGAGCAGCAAGCTGTTTGGGTAGTGCGACAAAACTATAATGTAAGTAAGGCAAATATAATTTAGAAAAATGATAGATATAAATAACGTGGCCAGAGTGATCTAATTGATGTAGCGGTTTAAGGCATTCAGTAGCGTAAGCAAAATCACTATAGGTGCCATCTTCTAAAATATAAAAATCATAGGTAGAAGCTAGCTCTAAGAGTTTTTCCTTGGTGGTAGTATCGTAGCTAATGCCAGTGGGATTTTGGACGTAAGTAGATACACAGACAAAAGAAACGCTATGATGCTTCAGAGTCTCTTCTAATGTTTGGATACACATACCATGAGGTGTTAGCGGAATCTCTATAAGTTTGATACCTAAGGAGCGTAAAAAAGACGTATAAGTCAAATCATGGTTAGCCTCTACACAAATACAACTATTTGGATGAAGCTTAAGTAATTCTAATAAAAAAGAAGAAAAATGATGAAGGAGTCTAACGCCCGCTGAGGTCGTCTCAACACCGACAGAAGCAAAGTAAGAAACGATGGCTTCGCGAATCATATTTTTCTCACGGTGAAGAGGGTCGGCAAATGCTTGCCAGCCTTCCGTAGCCACCACATCATCCAAGATGGATTTCAGGATAGAAGTGGGAAACAAGTCTTTGGAAAAACCCAGTGAACTACAGGGAATAGGTGAAGTAGTAGGTGAAGATGAAAGGGTGTGCTTAGGTGCTACATAGGTACCATTACCGACATAAGCTAAGATAAGCCCTTGGTTTTCTAAAACCTTATAGGCACTTACAACAGTATCACGATTAATACTTAGCTTACGAGAAAGTGAACGAATGGTTGGAAGCTTTGTATGAGCAGGAAGTTGTTCACTTTTAATAAGCTTTGAAAGTTCGTTTGCAAGTTGTATATATAAGGGAGTAGGGTCAGATTTTGAAAGTTGAATTGTACAAAACATAGATATGTCCTCCTTGTCTTATATACATATATATTAAGGACAGGTAGGAAATATCCATCATACAAAAAAGAAAGCCCTAGCTTTTCCAAGCTAAGGCGAATTAAGAGCGTAATTTAAGAAGTCTGATATCATCTCCAAAGACACGACACACATCATAGTTACCAAATAATCTAGAGATGATACGGTCTGAATAAAGGGACTGAAGGTCCTTGGATGGGAGATTTGTAGAGATAATAGTCGATTTTTTATTGAGATAGCGGGTATTAATGACATGGAATAAATCAGGTGCAGTAAAAGAGTTCTGAACTTCCGTACCAAAGTCATCAATAACAAGTAAATCAACGGTGAAGAGTGTACCTAGCGCATTCTTCGATTCATCTTCCATATCGTCACGATGGAAGCGAGACTCTTCAAAGAGTGAGAAGAGTTCTTGGGCAGTTAAATAAAGCACACTATAACCCTTATCTAAGATCTCTTTAGCGATACAATTACAAAGGAAGGTCTTCCCAAGACCAGTAGGTCCTAAGAAAAGTAGGTTTTCCTTACGTGTGTCAAAATACTCTGTAAAGGCAACAGCCTTATCATAGATTTTACGCATTTTATCACGTGGTGATTGGCCAAATCTAGGATTAACTTGGTCAGAGTAGACGTCAAAGCGGAATGTATTAAAATTCTCACGTTGAAGAACATTCTTTAGATTAGACTGGCTATAAGCAAGGTCGATAAGTGCTTGCTGAAAACACTTACAAGGTGTGCTTTTAGAGAAAAACATCGTACCATTCTCTTCAGTAGATGGATGGTCATTGATAAAGCCTGTATCCTGACAGGTAGGACAGTCATGGTGTAAATCTAGGTAATCATAAGCATAGCCGTATTCCACAAGGAGTTGCTTTTTATGACGTACTAAATCTTCGTTTTTTTGGCGATAAGCAGCCATGAGTTCATCTCCATTAGGTTGAAGTGAACACTTCAGAAGATGGATGCCTATTTTGCTAAGGGAACGATCGATTTTTTCAATGTCAGGTATTTCACGATAAATCTGTTCTTCGCGTTCACGCTTCTCGTGTAATGCACGTGTGCGCTTTTTATCATACTCTTGGATGAGTAGTTTATATTGGGCACCAGTAGTAGTCATTAGGATTTACCTCCATAAAGTGTTTGTTCCATATAGTCACTTGCGCGGGTTTCTAATTCATCTAAATCCCAATTGTGAGAATACATAGATGTGAAAGTTTTATTTTTAGGTATTGCTTTCTTATTATTAGAAGAACCAGTAGGTTGATTGGTATACTCTTTATCTAGTTTTTCCACATCTTCTAATGTTTTAACATTGTTCTTAGTCCAATTATCTAAGATAGAGCCTACATATTTAAGGCTAGGACTAGAAGCTTGAAGCACGGTGCGTTTGCAAGCTTCTAAAAGGAGGGATAAATCAAAGGATGCCAACCATTTATCAAGTAGTTCACGTTCATGCTTGGTGATGGTCTCCCCACTACGACCAAGCGTCTTTAGTATTTGACGGTATTTCTGAGTAATAGTCGTCTGAGCTTGGGCAGCTTCTACAGAGGTGATTCCTTGGTCTACCCAACTGAGTGCTACTTTTTCGATATAGCGAATATGGGTATGATTATTAGAAGCACAATACTCCACTAAAAACTCAATTAAATCGAGAGGCATATTAAGCCAATCATAAAGGCCGAAGAGGACTTGCTGGTCAGTATTAGACAGCAATCTACCTAAGTATTTCTCAGCGATAATAAAAAGATTAGCGATAGACTGGTGTTGCTTTTTATATAGGCTTAATTCATCTGTTGTATAATGTGGACGCGTCTGCTGTAGATGCATGCGAGAGACATTACCTTGGATGGACTGGATTTTACGTGCAGTATTAGAAGCAAGTGGCTTGATGAAATTGAAAGTAAGTTCGTAGCTATCTTCATCAAGTTCAGCAAAGTCTAGCACCTTCTTTTCGTGCCAGTAATGCAGTGCGGCCATAAGCTCAGAGTAGAGCATGTCCAAAGTTTTAGCAGCTTCTTCTAAATCGAGAGATTCAGGAGCGTTCTGATAAGCTCCTAGCAAATAGAGATAGACTTTAACGTAGCCACCTAATGCTTGGGGCATATAATCTGATATGAACCAATACGGTACAGAAATGGTCTCAGTAGTTGAATGATTGAATGTAATACATGCCACAACAAGCGCCTCCTTAAAAATAAAATCATTGTGCTAGTATTATAGCACAAAACCTTCTAAATAACATGGTGTTAAATAAAAAAACTCCTCTTCCTAAAAAGAGGAGCAAAACTTTACTTACCAAGTAAAATATCAGCAATCTGATTGACATTTCCAGCGCCCATAGTGATGATTAAATCACCAGGAACACAGTTCTCTAAAAGATAGTCAGCAATCTCACTGAAATCTGCCAGATAAAGAATGTTTTTGTCAGAAGTATCCATATGGCTGATGATATCCATCGCATGGATGTCGCCGGGGTTTTTCTCACGTGCAGCATAAATATCAGTTATAATGACATTATCAGCTTCTGAAAGCACAGCGGCGAAGTCAGAAAGGAAGGCTTTGGTACGTGTATAAGTGTGTGGTTGGAATACCACGAAAAGACGATTATGAGGGAATGCTTTAGCCACAGAAAGTGTAGCAGCAATCTCTGTTGGATGATGTGCATAATCATCAACAATGGTAATGTCATGTAACTTACCTTTGATTTCAAAACGTTGGTTAGCACCTGTGAAAAGTGAAAGACCAAGGTTAATGCTTGCAAGATCGATATGCACGAAATGACAAACTGCACATACAGATAAAGCATTTAATACATTGTGCATACCTGCAACGTGAAGTTTTAAGTTCCCCATGAAAGAACCTTTATAGTAGACATCAAAAGAAGGGCAAGCAGTATCATCAAAGACGATGTTCTTCGCATACCAGTCAAAGTTCTCATCAAGACCGAATGTTTCAACTTTGCATACCATCTCTGAAAGGAGAGGTTCAATGTGCTCGATATGACCATTGATCGCTAAGAAACCGTCCCACGCAATGAGCTTACCAAACTTAAGGAAAGAAGAACGAATCTGGTCAAGATCTTTGAAATAATCCATATGATCTTCTTCGATGTTAAGAATAACGCCAACTTTAGGGAAGAAGTTTAAGAAACTGTCACAATACTCACAGGCTTCAGTAATGAAGTACTCATCACCACCAAGGCGAATATTACCTTGGATAGACTTTAGGATACCCCCGACAGTAATTGTAGGATTA
Organism: Cellulosilyticaceae bacterium; assembly: GCA_051656485.1. Classification (GTDB taxonomy): domain Bacteria; phylum Bacillota; class Clostridia; order Lachnospirales; family Cellulosilyticaceae; genus JBOFDK01. The sequence goes on along the minus strand of JBOGBZ010000004.1, from coordinate 68,785 downwards.
AGTCCGCTACTGATGAATGTTTCAGAAAGCATAGAGGTAGTAGTGGTTTTTCCATGTGTACCGGAAATACATATTGGATATTTATATGTATTCATAAGATAGCCTAAAAATTGAGAACGAGAAACAACTTGAAGACCTAATTCTTTAGCTTTTACAAGTTCAGGGTTATCAGAAGCAATAGCTGCTGTATAAACGACTAAATCAATATCTGAGTTAATGTGAGAGCCACTATGAGGTACAAAAACGTCGATGTTTTTTGCTTGTAATTGCTTGGTGATTTCAGAATGCTTCATATCAGAGCCACTAACTCTATAACCACGAGCATGCATAATTTCGGATAAGCCGCTCATACTAATGCCACCTATACCAATAAAATAAATATGTTTATTCATACCATCTAAATGAATATCAATCATAATGAATATCCTTCCAATCTTTTAAAATCTATAATAATCTTTAATACGTATTATACTATAATAAGTAGAGATAATACACTTAAAACGATAAACAGTTAAAATATTTTAAGGATGTATACCAAAACCTCATAAATAATTCGAATATTTAGTAATTAAACGATTGAAATATTCGGTTTTTTGGGTATAATAGAATCTAAATAGAAAAACTAAAGGAGTTAAAAGTTGATGAAAAAAGTTCAAAAAAATGAAAGAATAGGCGTTATATCTAGTATATTAACCAATCATCCTAATCAAATTTTTACATTGACGTATTTTTGCGAGCTGTTTAATTGCGCAAAATCTACGATTAGTGAAGACATAGATGTTATCAAAGAGTTATTCCAAAACTACCAACTAGGTGTTATTGATACAATCTCGGGTGCAGCAGGAGGCGTAGTTTATAATCCTCTGATGAATCATGAACAGATGAAGGAGTTTACTGAGGAGCTGTGCACGATGATTGATCAATCAGAGCGTATGATTCCTGGCGGGTATATCTATACCAATGACATGCTTTATTCACCACAAATCTCTAAGAAGATAGGGATGGCATTAGCGAGTATGTTTAATGGTAGTGAAATTGATTACGTCATTACAGTAGAGACAAAAGGTATTCCGATTGCTTTAATGACAGCACGTGCATTAAATAAGCCAATGGTCGTTGTAAGAAATCAAAGTAAACTGACTGATGGAACAGTGATTTATATGAATTACATTACAGGAAGTAACCACCGTATCAAAACCATGTGTCTATCTACAAGAGCGATTAAAAAGGGTGCAAAAGTCTTATTTATAGATGACTTTATGAAAGCAGGAGGAACTGCAAAAGGTATTATCGACTTGATGCAAGAGTTCCAAGCAGAAATGGTAGGCGTAGGTGTACTTATGGCTACGAGAGAACCAGAAAGAAAATTAGTAGATGATTTTAAAACTTTACTATGGTTAGACACCATGGATGAAGCAACTAAAAAAGTGAATATTTATAGTTCGATTGAATAACAGATAAGCTAGGTCACACTAGCTTATCTTTTTTATTTTCCATCATAATAGTATACGTAGGAGAGAAATAAAAGATTCCCATAAAAATAAAAGAAAAAAATAGACAAAATAATGAGAATTTTCGAGGGAAAATAATGATAAAAAACAAAAATAAAATAAAGTATAGACAAAAATCACAAAAAATAATAGGTAAAATAAGGAAAAAATGTTAAAACAAAAGAGTAGGAAAACTTGTACAAAATGGTAAAAAATGTTAAAATAAATTATGTTTAGAATTTTTAAACTACCTATAATGTGACTTGTAGGAGGGGAATTTAATGAATAAAACAGAAATGATGGCAATGTTACTTGCCGGAGGACAAGGTAGTAGGCTTGGAGTCTTAACAAAAGAGATTGCTAAGCCAGCAGTTATGTTTGGCGGAAAATACAGAATCATAGACTTTCCACTAAGCAACTGTATCAATTCAGGGATTTACTCAGTAGGTGTACTTACACAGTACGAACCATTACTTTTAACTAAACACATAGGGATAGGTATACCTTGGGATTTAGATAGAAGTAATGAAGGGGTAACTATTTTATCACCTTTCGTAAAGGGGAACCAAGGGGAATGGTACTCAGGAACAGCCAATGCTATTTATCAAAATATCCGTTTTATAGATAGCTATAATCCAGAATATGTACTGATTTTATCAGGGGATCATGTGTATAAGATGGATTACAGTAAGATGTTGGATTATCATAAGGAAAAAAATGCAGATGCAACCATTGCAGTCTTAGAAGTAGACTGGGAAGATGCAAAGCAATTTGGCATTATGAATACCAACGAAGAAAAGCGTATTGTAGAGTTTGAAGAAAAGCCAGCAAATCCTAAAAGCAATCTAGCGTCTATGGGCATCTATATCTTCACATGGAAGGTTCTAAGACAAGCCCTCATAGAAGATCATGAAATTCATGAAGATAGTGACTTTGGCAAGCATATCATTCCTTGCATGCTAGAGGGTGAGAAAAATGTGTATGCCTACCCATTCAATGACTATTGGAAAGATATCGGAACGATAGAAGCCTACTGGCAAGCAAATATGGAACTTACTCATACTGTACCAGAGTTCAACCTTTATGATGAGTTTTGGAAGATCTATACCAATATCGATCATCAACCACCACAATTCATCAGCGAAACAGCAGTGGTTGAAAAATCAATTATCTCTGAAGGCTGTGAAGTAGAGGGGAAAGTTTATAACTCGGTGTTAGGACCACGTGTACATATTGAAGAAGGTGCTATTGTTACGAATTCTATCATTATGCAAGATACAGTCATCAAACAAGGGGCGGTCTTAGAACGCTGCATCGTCTCAGAACGAAGTGTTGTAGGAGAAAATGTTTACATAGGGCAAGGAGAAAATAAGATTCATGAGACAAAACCACACATTTATTACAGTGGCATTACAACTGTTGGAGCATATACCAATGTGCCAGCTAATGTTGTAGTAGGAAAAAACTGTGAAATAGGTGGTAATACACAAAAAGAGGATTATGAAAACGGCAAATTAGAAAGCGGACGTTCATTGATCGTTTAGGGGGTGCACAATGAAAGCAATAGGCATTGTATTAGCGGGAGGTAAAAGAAATACATTAGGAGAATTAACTGTACAACGCAACGTAGCAGCGATTCCGGTAGGTGGTTCTTATCGGGCAATTGACTTTGTGCTTAGTAACCTAAGTAACTCTGGAATTAAAAAAGTAGCAGTTATTTCACAACATAATACAAGATCCTTAGTAGACCATATTAGTTCATCAAAATGGTGGGGATTTGGAAGAAAGAAAACAGGACTCTACATGTTTACCCCACATATGATTAATTCAGAAACCTTTAGTTTTAAAGGTACAGCAGATGCGATTTATCAAAACATTGATTTCTTGAAGAAAAGTAACGAACCTTATGTAGTCATCTTATCAGGAGAACAAATCTCAAAGATAGACTTTACTAAAGTCATTAAGTATCATGAAGAGAAAAAATCTGATATCACTATCATGTGCAAGGATTTTAATAACTATGATGATGTGAGAGACTTTGGCGTTATTGGATTAGATGAAAATAATAAAATGATAGATTTTGAAGAAAAACCTCTAGAGCCACAGCATACCACAGCATCACTAGGTATCTATGTTATAGGAAGAGAACTTCTCATTCATCTTTTAGAGGAACTAGAGTCAGAAGGACGTTATAGCTTCGTAAATGATATCATTGTGCGCTATCGAAGAAAACTAAATATCTATGCATATCTGTATGAAGGCTACTGGAAAACATTAAAAGACATAGCATCTTATTATCAAATTAATATGGACTGCTTAAATCCAGAGATTCGAACACAACTTTTCAAGACCTATCCACATATTTGTACGAAAGCAAAAGATGAGCCACCAGCAAAATTCAATGATTATGCAAATAGTTCTAACAGCATCATAAGTGGTGGAGATATTATCAATGGAACGGTAGAACATTCTGTACTCTTCCGAAAAGTATTCGTAGGAGAAAATGCGATCGTTAGAAATTCCATCATCATGGAAGGGTGTACCATTGGAAGAGGCGCTGTGATCGAGAACGCTATTTTAGATAAACAAGTATATGTATCTGATGGACAACGTGTGATAGGAAGTAAAGATGATATTTTAGTAATCTGCAAACGTAGTATCGTATAAGCTAAGAAAGGAATACACTGATTATTTATAAATTTACAGAATAAATAACAAATTACTGTAAATTTTATAAATAAAGTGTAAAATAATATTGATTAATTGTTAAAAATGTTTTATAATCTAAATTATCATATGACAGTTAGCTTATGGATGGGGATGCCTAGGCTTGGTTAAAAAACAGGAGGGTTATGCTAATGGAAATTACAGATATCAGAGTTAGAAAAATAAACAAAGATGGAAAGATGAAAGCGGTTGTATCGGTTACTTTTGATAATGAATTTGTCGTTCATGATATCAAGGTAATTGAAGGGGACAAAGGCAGCTTCATCGCAATGCCAAGCCGTAAGACTTTAGACGGTGAATTCAGAGACATTGCACATCCAATTAACTCTGAAACAAGAGATCGTATCCAAAAGACAGTACTTGAGAAATACGAAATGGTACTTCTTTCAGACGATGAAGTTACAGAAGATGAAGTAGCAGCATTCGAAGAATAATAAAAAAGCACCTTACTTATATTTATATAAGCAGGGTGCTTTTTATTGTGCAAAAGGATTAGTGTTGCATATATGAGGATAAAATGAGAAAATAAGAGAGATAGACTACTATTAAAGTGGAAGGATGTGCAGATAATGAAAACAAAGGCAATTATATTAGCAGCTGGGCAAGGCACACGTATGAAGTCTAAGACATCAAAGGTATTACATCAAGTATTTGGGAAACCTTTAGTATATTATCCAATTGAAGCGGCAAAATATGCAGGGGCAACAAGCGTATGCATGATTGTTGGGCATAAAGCGGAAGAAGTAAAAGAGGCAATTGGAGAAGGTGTCAGCTATGCATTACAAGCTGAGCAATTAGGAACAGGCCATGCAGTTATGCAAGCCATAGACTTTATCGGTGATGAAGGCGAAGTTATTATTTTATACGGAGATACACCACTTATTACAGGTGAAACCATCGAAAAAATGCTCGCATTCCATCGCAAAAAACGTAATGCAGCGACAGTACTTTCAGCACTTGTAGATACACCACATGGATATGGCCGTATTGTGAGAGATGAAAGTAAGCAATTCGTAAAAATCGTAGAGCAAAAAGATGCAACAGATGACGAAAAGCTTATCAAAGAAATCAATGGGGGTATGTATGTTTTTGAAGCACCACTTTTAAAGTATGCTTTATCTAAAATTACAAATACCAACAATCAACAAGAATATTACTTAACAGATACTATAGAGATTTTACTAGAAGCAGGACATAATGTAGACGCTATTGCTATTACGACACCAGATGATATATTAGGTGTGAATTCAAGAGAACAACTTGCAGAAGTAACAGCTATTATGAAGAGACGTATCAATAAAAAACATATGGATAATGGGGTAACACTTATCGATCCAGAGAATACTTACATTGATCCAAGTATTCAGATTGGCCAAGATACAATTATCGAACCAGGATGTGTCATTCAAGGTACAGGAAGTATTGGCGATGAATGCTTTATTGGATACAATACAAAGATAAAAAATAGTAGCATTGGCAACGGTGTGCATATTGAATCAAGCGTTATCACAGAAAGTGAAGTAAGTGAAGGTGCACACATAGGACCATTCGCTTATCTTCGACCAAATAGCCGTATTGGTGCTAACGTAAAAATAGGTGATTTTGTAGAAATTAAGAATGCTTCTATTGGTGAAGGCACGAAGGTATCTCATCTGACATATATCGGTGATGCAGAAGTAGGAAGTCACGTTAACTTCGGATGTGGAACAGTCGTTGTGAATTACGATGGTAAGAAGAAACACAAGACCATCGTTAAAGATAATGCGTTTATCGGATGCAACACAAATCTTGTATCACCAGTAGTGGTTGAAGAAGGTGCTTATACAGCAGCTGGATCGACTATTACGAAAGACGTACCAAAAGAAAGTCTTGGTATTGCAAGAGCAAAACAAGAGAATAAAGAAGGCTGGGTAGCAAAAAAACAGTCAAAATAAAGCGAAAAATACCAAATTACTTTGCTAAAAGTGTATAAAAATCAGCATAAAAGTTGCAATGTCTCTATCAAATGAGATATAATGGTGTCGACTTGTTGGACGTATATATTTTAAGGAGGACTTAATCAAATGATTAGAAATTACACTGATATTAAAGTGTTCACTGGAAATGCACACCCTGAGTTAGCTAAGGAAATAGCAAGATGCTTAGACATCAATCTTGGAAAATCAGAAATACTTCGTTTTAGCGATGCAGAGGTATCTGTTAAAATTGATGAAAAAGTACGTGGTACCGATGTTTACATTATTCAACCAACATCAACACCAGCAAATGAGCATCTTATGGAATTACTTATTATGATTGATGCGATGAAGCGTGCTTCAGCAGGCCGTATCACAGCAGTTATCCCATACTATGGTTATGCAAGACAAGATAGAAAGACAAGAGCCAGAGATCCAATCAGCTCTAAACTTGTAGCAGATATTCTTGAAACAGCAGGTGCAAACCGTGTTTTAACAATGGATTTACACTGTGCACAAATTCAAGGGTTCTTCAATATTCCATTAGATCATTTAGTAGGTATGCCATTACTTACAAAATACTACACAGAAAAATTCGCAGGTCAAACAGAAGATGTCGTTGCAGTATCACCAGACCTTGGTAGCGTAGGTCGTGTAAGATCTTTCGCAACAAAACTTGATATACCTCTAGCGATTATCGATAAGAGAAGACCAAAAGCTAACGTTTCTGAAATTATGAACATCATTGGTGATGTAAATGGTAAACGTGTTATCTTAATTGATGATATGATTGATACAGCAGGAACAATCTGTAATGCAGCGAATGCCCTTAGAGAAAGAGGCGCGACAGCTGTGTATGCATGTTGTACACACGGTGTTTTATCAGGCCCAGCTATGGCGCGTATCGAAGCATCAGCCATTGAAGAATTAGTAATCCTTAATACAATTGCTATTCCAGAAGACAAGAAAATTAGTAAGATCAAAGAAATTTCAGTAGCTCCTATCTTTGGAGATGCTATTCGTCGTATACATGAAGATTTATCAGTTTCTAAATTATTTGATTAATAAATAAAGTACAAAAAGGGTTTAGCTATGTCTAAACCCTTTTTGTATGGGGAAAAAATATAGTATAATGAAAAAGAAGTAAAAATGAACATACAAAGGAGACAACAATGAAGTTAGTTGTAGGCTTAGGAAATCCAGGAATGAAGTATGCAGCCACAAGGCATAATATCGGCTTTGAAGTCGTTGATAGCATAGCTGAATACTATAATATAAGTATCAATAAAAATAAATTTAAGGCAGAAATAGGTGAAGGCACAATCGCTGGAGAAAAGGTAGTCCTTATGAAGCCACAGACATATATGAATTTAAGTGGAGAAGCCATCAGTGCTGCAAGGTCATGGTATAAAATAGAACCAAAAGATATAATTATAATATATGATGATGTAACACTAGAAGTTGGACAGTTACGTATTCGTAAGACAGGTAGTGCTGGTGGTCATAATGGTATTAAGAGCATTATCCAACACTTAGGGGGCGATGCATTTCCACGTGTCAAAGTAGGTGTAGGTGAGAAACCACCGGGTTGGGATCTAGCAGATCATGTACTGGGAAGATTTTCAGACGAAGAAATGAAAGTATTAGGACCAAGGCTTAAAGATGTAAGTGATGCTGTAGAAATGATTATAAAAAAAGATGTAGATACAGCGATGAATAACTATAATGGAAAATTAAGACGGTGATCAGATGAAATGTAGACGACGTGCACTTGTTGAGGGGCTCAGTAAGTTAGAGGGCTTAGATACATTTATTACAGGATTCAAGAAGACAGGAAAAGGTAAGGTCATTCATACAGTAGATGCTTGTAAAGGTCACTTGATTTATAGTCTTGCACATTTTACAGGCACTTCTCCGATTATTATTACCCAAGATGAAATAAGTGCAAAAAAACTTTATGAAGACATACAGTTCCTTTATGAAGACAAAGAAGTATATCTCTATCCAGCACGAGATATACTCTTTTATAATGCGGATGTACACAGTATGGATATCACAGCAGAACGCATGAAGATTATAGAAGCCATGCTTATGCAACAAAATGTCATTATCATCATACCAGTAGGGGCATTGATGAACCCCTTAACACCAAAAGAAACTTGGCTTTCATACCAAAAGGAAATAAAAGAAGGACAAGTTGTGGATGTAAAGAAATTAGCTACCTATATGTTAGAGGTAGGGTATGAGAGAGTAGGGAAAGTAGAGGGGATCGGCCAATATGCCATTCGTGGAGGGATTATAGATGTCTACCCACCTAATAGCATGAATCCTTACCGAATTGAACTATGGGATGATGAAGTAGACTCTATTCGTAGCTTTAATCCTTCTTCACAACGCTCCATTGAGAAAATCGAGCGTCTCTTGCTGTGTCCAAATGAAGAGATCATCTTCCCTATGAGGGTGCTTCAGCAAGCGATACCGACCATCAAAGAAGAGCTTAAGTTAACAGCGGAACGCTTACGTAGTGCAGGCAAGAAAGACAGTGCGAGAAGTATTGAAGATCAAGTGAAGGAACATATAGAGCAAATCCAAGAAGGTATAGAAAGTAAGGGCCTGGAAAGTTATATTCCTTATACGGGATTAAAGACAGTAACTATCCTTGACTATATTCCTAAAGGCTCGACTATTTATATTGACGAACCTACTAAGATTATAGAAAAATGTGAGCGAACTTTTAGTGAGTACGAAGAAAGTATGAAAGAAAGATTAGAGTATGGGCATATCCTACCTAAGCAAATGGAACTTATCTTTAATCCTGACCAGATTACTTATGAGACCAGCAAGTACAAGCGTATCTATATGATGAACTTTGAAGGTGAAATCAAAGGTGAGAAGGTAGACAATGCATTGGCATTAAGAGTGTACGAAAATAATACTTTCTATAAGCACTTGGATTTACTAGAAAAAGACATAAGAGAATGGAAAGCAGGCGGCAAGCGTGTCGTCATACTAGCAGGCCTCAAAGCAAAAGCAGAAAGACTGATGGATGAGCTAGAAGAAAGAGGGATTACGACAAGTTATAGTGAAAACTTAGACTTTGAAGTGCAAAAAGGTCAGGTAGTGATCGCTAAAGGGTCCTTAGAAAAAGGCTTTGTCTATGAAGACTTAGGGTTTTATGTCATTGCAGACAAGGATTTGTTTGGAAAAGAGAAGAAAAAGACAAAGGCTAAGAAAAAGCATAAGGGTGTAAAAATCGAGAGCTTCTTAGACCTTACCCCAGGGGACTATGTGGTACACGAAAATCATGGTATTGGTGTCTTTAAAGGAATCGAACAAATCGTTGTAGAAGGAGTTGCTAGAGACAACCTAAAGATTGAATATGCAGGGGATTCTACCTTGTATGTGCATATCAATCAGATGGATATGGTACAAAAATACGTAGGACCAGAAGGTAAGGCACCAAAACTAAGTAAGCTAGGCACTAGTGACTGGAAGAAATCTAAGGCCAAAGTAAAAGGTGCGGTGCAAGATATAGCGAAAGACCTTATCAAACTCTATAGTGAAAGACAAAATAATAGAGGCTTCGTGTATGATGAAGACTCTGTATGGCAAAGAGAGTTTGAAGAGTTGTTCCCTTATGAAGAGACAGGTGACCAGATAGAAGCAATAGAAGAAGTAAAAGGGGATATGGAAAGTGGCAAGATCATGGATAGACTGGTGTGTGGAGATGTAGGCTTCGGTAAGACAGAGGTCGCTATACGTGCAGCCTTTAAAGCTGTACAGAACAACAAGCAAGTGGCTTACCTTGTACCTACGACGATTCTAGCACAGCAGCATTATCAGCGTTTCTTTGAACGTATGGCACCTTATCCAGTATCTGTCGGTGTACTCTCACGCTTTAGAACGCCTAAGCAGATCAAAGAGACGGTAGAAGGTATTCGTAAGGGTACAGTAGACATTGTGATAGGAACCCATAGGCTACTCTCTAAGGACGTTAAGTTCAGAGACTTAGGACTAGTCATCATAGATGAAGAGCAACGCTTTGGTGTCAAGCATAAAGAAAAGCTGAAAGAGATACGTACAGAGGTGGATGTACTGACACTTACTGCAACGCCGATTCCAAGGACGCTTCATATGAGCCTGATAGGCATTAGAGATATGAGTGTATTAGAAGAGGCGCCTTTAGAAAGACGACCTGTACAGACGTATGTACTTGAGTATAGTGAAGACTTTATTAAAGACGCCATCCATCGTGAACTTTCACGAGGCGGGCAAGTGTACTTCTTACACAATAAAGTGCGAGATATAGAAGAAAAGGCAGCGGCAATTCAAAAGATGGTTCCTAGTGCACGTGTCGCATTTGCCCATGGACAAATGAGTGAGAGAGAACTAGAAAACATGATGATTGCCTATATGGAGCATGAGATAGATGTCTTGGTATGTACAACCATCGTAGAGACAGGGCTGGATATACCTAATGCAAATACTATGATTATCAATGATGCAGACCATATGGGGCTTAGTCAGCTTTATCAATTAAGAGGGCGAGTAGGAAGGTCGAACAAAGGAGCTTATGCGTACTTACTCTACAAAAAAGACAAAGTCTTAAAAGAAATTGCAGAAAAAAGGCTTCAGGCAATTAAGCAATTCACCCAGTTAGGTGCAGGCTTTAAGATTGCTATGCGTGACTTAGAGATTCGAGGTGCAGGGAATTTACTAGGTGCCAATCAGCATGGACATATGGAAGTCATTGGCTACGATTTATATTGTAAGATGCTTCAAGAGGCAGTGGCTTTCCAAAAGGGCGAAGTGATGACAGAGAGTTTTGAGACGACCATTGAGATGAAGATTGATGCTTATATTCCAGTGGCATATATAGTAGATGAAGTGCAGAAGCTAGATATCTACAAAAAGATTGCATGTATTCTCACAGAAAAAGATTACTATGACGTACAAGAAGAACTAGAAGATCGCTATGGAACCATGCCTCAGAGCGTACAAAATCTGATGGATATTGCCCTTGTGAAAGCGACGGCACATCAGTTAGATATTATACTTGTGGCAGAGACACCAAAAGAGCTGCTCTTCAAATTTAGACCAGATGCATCCTTAAACCCTACCTATTTACCAGAGGTGCTTGAACTTTATCCAAGAAAGATGAAATTCACATCTGGAAAGGAAATGACTTTACGAGTGGATATCCAGCAAGTAAATAAAAAAGAGGTTCTGACTTATATTAAAAATACGTTACAAGCTATTAAAAAATTGAAGAATGAATGATTTTAGCTTATAATAGTAAAGATAATGATAAGAGGAAGTTTTTAGAAAGAAAAAATAGAATGAAAAAACTAAGGAGAGATCACCGTGAAAAAATTTAAGAAGGTACTCGCAGTAGCTTTATCGGCTACACTATTTATGACAGGACTAACAGGATGTAGCGGTAACCAAGGCGTTGCGAAGGACCAACCAATCGTAGCAGTTATCGATGGTGTGGAAGTACCACAATCACTTTATAGAACATACCTTTGGAGTGCACAGCAAATTTTAGAGCAAATTTCAGGGCCACTTATCTGGGATATGGAATTAGAAGGTAAATCAACAGAAGAATGGGCAAAAGAAAATGCACTTGAGTCTGCAACACTTTCAGTAGTAGCTGAGAAAAAAGCAACAGAAATGAAAATCGAAATGACCAAAGAAGATAAAAAAGCAGCAAAAGAAGATGCAGAACAATTTGGTAAAGTAAATGGTGAAGTATTAGAAAAACATGGTTTTACAGTAGCAGACGTAGAGCAAGTACTTTTAGCAGCGAAACTTTCATCTAAAGTACAAGAAAAGCTTATGTCAAACTATGTACCAGTTGAAGAAGACGTACAAAAGTTCGTAGAAGAAAACCAAGACCTCTACGCAACAGTAACAGCAAAACATGTGCTTATCGAAACTGTAGATGAAATGGGTCAACCACTACCAGAAGCAGAATTAAAAGAAAAAGAAGCTTTAGCAAATGAAGTATTACAAAAAGCATTAGCTGGCGAAGATATGGCTGCACTTGCTAAAGAATACTCAGAAGACCCAGGTTCAAAAGATAAAGGTGGCGAATACACATTCCCACGTGGACAAATGGTAAAAGAATTCGAAGAAGCATCTTTCAATGGTAAAGATGGTGAAGTATACCCAGAACTTGTAAAAACAAACTACGGGTACCACATTATCAAGACAGAAGCACATCATGCAGCGGATGAAGCTAAGATGCGTGAAGAATTCATCCAGAATGAAAAAATGAAATTCATGAATACAGAAATCGGTAACATGATTAAAAACGCTACTGTAGAAAAGACAGATGTTTATGATACAGTGAAGATTGTACGTGCAGAAGTAGAAGCACCAAAAACTGATGCGACTACAGAAAGTGCACCAGAAGAGTCAGATAAAACAACAGGAAATAACTAAAGAATGTATGAAAAGCTAGGAGGAGACTCCTAGCTTTTTTTTGTGAAAGGCTGGATAAAAATGAATATAATAGAAAAAAAAGTAGCATAATATACCTAAAGAATCTAGAAACAACATTTACTCACATAAGACATTAAGACATTAAGGAGGTTGTTTACTTGAAAGCAACAGGCATCGTTAGAAGAATAGATGATTTAGGGCGTGTGGTAATCCCGAAAGAAATTAGACGTACATTGCGTATCAGAGAAGGAGACCCTTTAGAGATTTTTACAGACCATGATGGACAAGTTATATTGAAAAAGTATTCTCCAGTAGGTGAATTAAGTGCATTTGCAAAAGAATATGCAGAAGCATTAGCTCAAGCTACAGGGCATATCACTTGTATATCAGACAAAGACCAAATTATAGCTATATCTGGCGGCTCTAAGAAGGAATTCTTAGACAAGAGCATTAGTAGTAATTTAGAAAGAGCCATCGAAGGGAGAGGCATCGTAAACGCAAATAAAGATGATGCGAAGTTTGTTCCTATTCTTTCAGAAGGGACTACAGAAGCCTACCATTCAGAGATTATATCACCTATTATCTGTGAAGGAGATGCCATCGGTGCAGTTATCTTTTTAGGCACCAATAAGCAGACGGTTATGGGAGAAGTAGAGGAAAAGCTTGCACAATCAGCATCAGGGTTCTTAGGAAGACAAATGGAGCAGTAATAACTATGCCAGTAAAGGTTGTAATCCTTACTGGCATAAGTTATAGTCAAAAGAAAAGAGAAAAAGAAAAGAGAGTAAAGCGATGAAGAAATATAACTATGAAGATCTTGTACATATTATAGAAACACTACGCAGTGAGAATGGGTGTGCTTGGGATAGAGAGCAGACTCATGAAAGCATGATTCCATACCTAGTAGAAGAAAGCTATGAAGTCATAGAAGCCATCAATCAAGGCGATAAACCTAACTTAAAAGAAGAACTAGGAGATTTACTCCTACAAGTGCTGATGCATGCACAGATCGCCAAAGAAAACGATGATTTTACATTAGATGACGTCGTTCATGGTATCGCAGAAAAATTGGTTTATAGACATCCCCACGTCTTTGGTGAAGAAGAGTTAGAGACCAGTGAAGAGGTACTCAGACGCTGGGAAGAACTTAAAGCCAAAGAGAAAAATCAACAAACAGTGACCGAATCCATGGAGCATGTAGCAAAGGCGTTACCAGCTCTTATGAGAGCGTATAAGATCCAAAAAAAAGCGGCACAAGTTGGCTTTATGTGGGACGCTTATGAACCTATCGTGGATAAAGTCTTAGAAGAGCTAGAAGAGGTCAAAAATGAGGTCAAATCAGGTGATAAAGACAAGTTAAATAAAGAAATAGGGGATTTGTTGTTTAGTGTTGTTAATTTATCTTATTTTTTTGAAATAAATCCTGAATTTGCCTTGACAAATACCACAGAAAAGTTTATAAATAGATTTAGATATATTGAAAATTCGGCGTTTGCTGAGAACAAACAACTATCGCAAATGACTTTAGAAGAGATGGACAGCCTATGGAACAAATGTAAAAAGGTTGAGTCAAACATCTGATTTTCAATACATAATATCCATACTTATGTATGAATAGAGGAGGAAATCAATATGAACAAATCTGAATTAGTAGCAGCTATGGCTGCAAAAGCTGAATTAAGCAAAAAAGATGCAGAGAAAGCTTTAAAAGCTTTTGAAGATGCTGTAATGGAAGAACTTAAAGCTGGTGGGAAAGTACAATTAGTAGGTTTCGGTACATTTGAAGTTGCTGAAAGAAAACCACGTGTTGGTAGAAATCCAAAAACTAATGAAGAAATCCAAATTCCAGGCGGAAAAGCTCCTAAGTTTAAAGCTGGAAAAGCATTAAAAGACGTAGTTAACGAATAATAATAAATGCAAAGAAAAACCTACACTGTGTGTAGGTTTTTCTAATATCATAAACAGGTTATATAAAGGAAGGAATGAAATAAATGAGAATTGATAAATACTTAAAGCTAACACGCATTATTAAGCGTCGTACCATTGCACAAGAGGCGTGTGACCAAGAACGCGTAAAGATTAATGATAAAGTGGCGAAAGCAGGTACACAGGTTAAAATAGGGGATATTATAGAGATTACCTTTGGAACGAATGTTTCTAAATACGAGGTACTAGAAATTAAAGAACACGTAAAAAAAGAAGATACAGACAGCTTATACCGTATTTTGTAATAAAAATGGTACAACCCCAATATAAATAAGTAGAAGAAACTTATTTCAAAGGGGGAAAATAAAATGGATGAAAAATTATCCAAGAAACATATGGTGAACTTAGTAGATCGTCAGCGATTGAATATGACAGGGATTTTAGATGTCTTCTCATTTAATGAAGAAGTGGTGGAGCTAGAAACGGTAGATGGCTATTTGGATATAGAGGGTATGGACTTACACATTGTAAAGATGAACCTAGATAGTGGTGAAGTAATCGTCGAAGGGCGTATCATTCAACTCACCTATGAAGATCAAGCACCGTCTAAGAAAAAGGGATCAATGCTCTCTAAGTTTTTTAAGTAATGGGTGAAGCGTATGAATGAAATCGTAAATACTCAGACACTGCTTTTTATAAGAGCTATAGAAATAGGGATTTTATTTGGGATGGTGTATGATCTCGTACGTATTTTTCGAAAGATTATTCCCCATCCCAATTGGCTTGTACAACTAGAGGATAGTCTGTACTGGTTGGCGTGCATGTTCATAGGATTTAGTATTTTATATATACATAATTTTGCAGAGATTAGATTGTTTGTATTTTTAGGGATGATCCTGGGGGGGATACTTTATTTAGCTACTTTTAGTATTGTATTTATGAAAATAGCCACTTGGATTATCGAATGGATGCGGCGTATCATCAAGGCGATTATAGAGGCTGTACTTGTGCCGATACGTTGGCTTATCGGTCTTATTAAAATACCTCTACGATTTATCAGTAGACAGTATATACGTGCCAATACTTATAGAAGAAAGCAAGTGAAAAAAGCAGGGCGTAAATGGCAGTACATAAAAGCAGATATGAAAACTGAGATAAAAGTGAATAGCAATAAAAACATTTACAATAATAAAAAAACAGATTAAGATAAAAGTAGTAAGTTGTAGGTGGGATGCAAATGAAAAATACAAAAAGATTAGTCTGGTACATTTCTTTGGCGATAACCGTATGTGCGGTTGCTTACTTGGGATTAAAAGCCAAGGAGATAGGACGTATTATCGGCCGATTAGATGAACAGATTTTACGAGCAGAAGAGCAGCAAGCTAAGGAAGAGACTTACTTAGAGGAACTGAGAATCGAACGAGAGAATATGGACACCTTAGAGTATATAGAAAAAGTAGCAAGAGAAAAGCTAGGGATGGTTAAAAAGGACGATATTGTCTTTAAAGAAAAATAGCAGTGGGACTCTTTTAAAGAGTCCCACTGCTATTTTTTTTCTTTAAGAATCAGAAGGTTGGATAAGCACTTTGTAGTGACCAGCTTCTTCAGATACGATTATTTGAAGATCTTGGAGACGCTTATCAATCCAAAACTCAATAGGATTCTTGAGAAGTGCCTGAGCCTCAGGTGGAATGATTGGCGTAATTGTTGCAGGTGTAAGCGGTGTTAAAGGAACTTCTTTTTCACAGCATGTTTCTAATTCTTCTAAGGTTAGCTTATTTATGTAGAGGTTCTGGGCTAATTCACTACCCACATAGCGAATGTGCCAAGGTTCATAGATGTATCCTGTGATAGATACTTTATCTTTTGGGTAGCGAATGACAAAACCATGCTCATGGGCATGGGCGGCTAGCCACTTGCCTTCCTTCGTCTCGCCGAGGCGGTTGGTGAGTTCATAGCCAACAGAAGGAGCGGAAACATCAATGGATAGGCCTGTCTGGTGTTCACTGGTACCAGGACGAGCACTATAAGTATCTGCTTTGGCTTGTCCATCTTTCTTGACATAATTGTTATAAAGCTGAGCTTGACGATCGTAAGAGCGATAGCCAGAGACTGCAGCAAGTGTGATGCCATCCTTTTTAGCAGCACTAAATAATGATTCCAGTGCTAAAGCGGCAGTTTGTTCTAAGTTTTTCTTTTCATGATACCCTGTAAAAGAAAACTTCACGTTAGGAACTACCAAGTTAGATGGCATAAAGTCCCTAGTAACGTGCTGCTGTTTGTTTACAAGGATATGATAAGGATTATTGTTTGGGCACTCTTTTTTTATATATGTAGGCGTTGTTGCAAAACTCATAGTGGGTAGAAGGGTGATAAGAGAGAGTGCGATTAAAAACTGTTTTGATTTCATAGCTAGTACCTCCAGTAAGATAGTTGGTGTAAAATACCCTATAAAGATAAATCGACATAAGATTGCAAAAGATAAAGGGGTATTTTGTTAGACTGAGGCGGGAGGGGAATAGTTCCGAAAATAAAAACATATGTAAAAATAATTAAGGTATTTATATTATAAACATAATGTAGTACTATATTATATTGAAGCATAAAAACGATAGAAGTAAGGAAGGAGAGATCGACATGAGTAAACAAACGACAGATTTAGGGAAAGATAGTGTAGGCAAGTTAATGATTAAATTAGCATTACCAGCCATTGTAGCACAACTGGTAAATGTACTTTATAACATTGTAGATAGAGTCTTTATTGGACGTTTGCCAGCAGGGGAGACAGCCATAGCAGGTGTTGGAGTTGCTTTTCCAATCATTATTATTATTTCAGCATTCGCAGCTCTTTTTGGTATAGGTGGAGCACCATTAGCAGCCATTAAGATGGGTGAGAATAAAAAAGAAGATGCAGAGAAGATTATGAGCAATAGTTTTTCACTTCTTATTCTAATAGGGGTGATATTAACGATTGTACTGATGGTATTCAAAGAGCCTATCTTATGGGCTTTCGGAGCGAGTGAAAATACCATAGGCTATGCGAAGGACTACTTAACACTTTATTTAATAGGAACGATTGCAGTACTTATCGCACTGGGAATGAATGCCTATATCAATACACAAGGGTTTGCAAAAGTAGGGATGCTAACAGTAATGGTAGGGGCAATTATTAATATCATTCTAGACCCTATCTTCATTTTTGGTTTAGGACTTGGTGTAAAAGGAGCAGCCTTAGCAACTATTATTGCACAGTTTGTATCAGCGATATGGGTTATGTGGTTCTTCTTCGGAAAAGATCAAAAATTCAAGAGCAAAACGCTTACAGAAATCTTTGGCAAAAAGAGCGATCTACGATTAAGAAAGAAGTATATGGTTCCTGAACCAAAAGTTGCTTTGGCAATTATGGGCTTAGGGGTATCACCATTCATTATGCAATCGACAGAGAGTTTAGTGCTTATATCGCTTAACAAGCAACTGGCGATACATGGGAATGCCATAGGGCCAGGGATTGGAGACTTAGCGATCGGTGCGATGACGATTATGGGAAGTATCATGCAAATTGTTACACTACCATTGCAAGGGCTTTCACAAGGCGCACAGCCTATTATTAGTTACAATTATGGCGCTAAGAATATGGACCGTGTAAAAAAAGCATATAAGATGTTATTAGCTACATGTATGTTTTATACGGTCGTGATGTGGAGTACACTCATGTTTGTGCCAGAAATCTTGGTAAAGATTTTTAATAACAAACCAGAGCTTATGGAGATTACCACATGGAGTATTCGTATTTTCTTTGCAGGAATCATTCTGTTTGGTGCGCAGATAGCATGTCAGCAGACATTCTTAGCATTAGGGCAAGCGAAGATTTCATTATTCCTAGCACTTCTTAGAAAAGTCATCTTACTTGTACCATTGATCTACATATTACCAACGTTTATGGAAGATCAATTAGGAGCAGTATTTATGGCAGAGCCAATAGCGGATATTTTAGCTGCAATCACAACAATGATTTGTTTTGGTATCTTCTATAAAAAGACTTTCAATAAAAAAGTCGATGAAACAACGGACGAAAAAGGTACAATAGATTCTGCCCTATAAAGGCGGAATCTATTGTACCTTTTTGAATGTAAAAGAAAGGAGTGCGCGTTTGTAGAGATTATGAGCATCTAAAAGCGTGGAATAAACAGTATGAATAGATGGTAAGATGCATAGCGTATGGGAGTTTAAAAGCTCATATGTAGCTATACCCTCTACTGAAGGAGGAAGATTGATATAAAGGCGTTTTGGGTAGGAGACGATGTATTGTTGAATTGAAAAAGGAGAAGTGCGATTGATATAAGATAGTGTCTCCACAAGGTTCAAATCAATGGATAGCTGAGAAAGTGGGAAAGCGGCAGATTCAGAGGTGGTATGCAAGGGTTTAATCCGTGTTATTTCGGGTTCAATGGTAAAGTCAATCAGATGATGGATAGGGGGAGTGGTCGATGAAAGTGTGGTGATACCTGAGATGATCTCGGTTTTAGGCGGCATTAAGACAAGTGAAGAAGTGGGCTGTAAGTAAGAATAAGATGATGCATTCATAATAAGCTCCTTTAAAAACTGTTCCCTAAATGTATATGATAAAGACACAAGAATTATTTTATAAAAACACAAAAAAGTACTTGCATTATGACAAGTAATCATGTATACTACAAAAGTACTTGAGGCAAGTCCTTAAGACGACAATAATCACATATGGCGGAATAGCTCAGTTGGCTAGAGCACATGGTTCATACCCATGGTGTCGGCGGTTCAAATCCGTCTTCCGCTACTTTGGTCGCTTAGCTCAGCTGGGAGAGCACCTGCCTTACAAGCAGGGGGTCATAGGTTCGAGCCCTATAGCGACCATTTTATTTTGCCGAAAAAAACTGCATGAATGCTTATCGCATTCATGCAGTTTTTTGTTTATTGCGGACTTGTAAAGAGAACAGTAGAGTTACCATCATCGAATTTTACATTAAAGCCTAAAGCTTCAGCTGTGAAGCGAATAGGAAGATAAGTGGTATCATTATAGAGAATAGTACCTACTTTGGTGCTTGTAAGGTCAATACTTAGTAGTTCGCCGTTCTCTGGATCATTCTTATAGATGCGGTTAGCTTTTCTGTAGCCAACAGGAAGTTCTAGTCTTACCGTTGGGGTTTCTACGATAGCTGTAGAATGCTCAGCATTCCAACCGATCTTAACATTAAGTGCTTCGCCTACTTGTCTTAAAGGAAGATACACACGAGTCTCATAGCTGAAAGGTCTAGCATTAATGGGTACAGGTTGTCCGTCTAAAAACACTGAAATAGTATCAAAGGTAGCAGACTTATCCACATCAATAAGGTCAGACGGTTCAAACATAAGTATTTCTAAAGTTTTGATATGGATATCTGTAGAAACGACATCAGATTCGGTTGCAGTAGGTGATGGTGTAGGTGTCGCATCTAGTAGAGGTGGTGTAGGTTCAGCAGGTTTAGAAGGCATAAAAAGACGGGGTACAAGTAGAAGCGAGAGAAGAGCAACTACAAGTACACCGCCTAGAACCAACTTAGAGGTTAAATAAGGTTTTACTTTTTCAAACATAATATCGCTCCTTCTAATTAATCTATTAAATATTGTAACATTTATAAAGATTAATTAGAAGTCAAAAAAATGTACAAAATTAGTTGAAAGGTACAACAACACCATCATAATGCTCAGTAATGTAGTTTTGGACTTCATCGCTAGTGAGTATTGTTACAAGCTTTTGGAGATTTTCGTTAGATGCAGAATCTTCGCGTGTAGCAAGGATGTTTGCAAATGTTTTTGCGCCTTCAGAAGAGCTTTCTTCACTTGCTAGAACTTGGTCTGCAAGGCCAGCATCTAAAGCGTAGTTACCATTGATAACAGCAAAGTCCACATCATCTAAAGCACGAGGGATTGTAGCAGCTTCTAATTCTTTGAATTGAAGTTCTAGAGGGTTAGAAGTAATGTCGTGAATCGTTGCTTCTAAGCCTTTAGATGCATCAAGTGAGATGAGTTCTAAGCTTTCAAGAAGTTGTAAGGCACGAGCTTCGTTAGTCACATCATTAGGAAGGGCGATAGTAGCACCTTTTTGGATGTTGTCTAAAGATGTGCTTTTACCAGGATAGATACCTAATGGTTCAAAGTGGATCGATGCTACAGAAACAATAGAAGTACCATTGTTTTCATTAAAGGAATCAAGGTAAGGTTGGTGCTGGAAGTAGTTGGCATCTAAGTCACCACTCTCAAGGGCTGTGTTTGGAAGGACATAATCTGTAAAAACTTTAATGTCTAAGGTAATGCCTTCTTCAGCAAGAAGAGGCTTTGAATATTCAAGGATTTCAGCGTGAGGTACAGGTGATGCACCTACTGTAAGGGTTGTGGTATTTTTTGAAGCATTAGAGGCACAGCCAGTAAGGGCTACAAGTGCAAGAGAAAGTATAACGAGTGTTTGAGTTAATTTTTTCATGATAAAATCATCCTTTCGATTTATAAAATTATTTGATTTAGTGTTTTTTCTTGTCTAACTTATTTGCTAAGGTATTAAAGATAAGTTGAATGCTTTGTACAAGTAAAATAAGAATAATGATTGTAAGGAGCATTACTGAGTAGTCATAGCGGTGATAGCCATAACGAATGGCGATATCACCAAGGCCACCTCCACCAACAGTACCAGCCATAGCTGAATAGCCAATGAGTGTAATCATAGAAATAGATAGGCCACGGACGATAGATGGAAGTGCTTCGGGAAGCATTACTTTATGGATAACTTGCCAAGTCGTACAGCCCATTGCGCGCGCGGATTCAATGAGGCTCATATCTAACTCGGAAAGAGAACTTTCGATAAGTCTGGCAATAAAAGGTGCTGCCCCTATCACGAGTGGAACGATAGCGGCGGTGGAACCGATGCTCTTCCCTACGATAACTTTTGTAAGAGGAAAGAGAGCAACGATAAGAATTAAAAAAGGTATGGATCTACCGATATTAATAAACCATCCCACCACACTTTGGATAAAGCGATTAGGTCTAAGATGCCCCGGCTGGGTAATGACCATAAGAATACCTAACGGTAAACCTAAGATATAAGCGAAGCAGGTAGATAGTACTGTCATATAGAGGGTTTCTAACGTTCCTTGTAATAAAAGATCTGTATAAGCTGATAGATTCATGGTATCACTCCTTTAAATGAGAAATTGTTGGGTAATGGGATGGGTAGCCTGAGCTAAGATGGATGAAAGAGGACCAGCCTCAGCCACTTCGGCTTCGTGCAGTACAACCACATCGGTACATATGCTTTTAACCACATCGATATCATGGGTGATGATGACGATGGTTACACCTAGCGTTTTATTAATGTGTGCCAGTAAATCTAAGATAGCTTTCGTGGTGATGCAGTCCAGTGCGGAAGTAGGTTCATCACATAAAAGTAACTTCGGATTGTTTACAAGTGCACGGGCAATAGCGACACGTTGCTTTTGGCCACCACTGAGTTTACTAGGATAGCTTGTAGCTTTATCCTCTAGGCCTACAAGTTGGAGGAGCTCAGAGACTCTTCTTGTTATGTAGTCTTTTGGGTGTTTATCAATCTCAAGTGGAAGTGCTACATTCTCCGCCACTGTCTTTTGAAGCATGAGGTTATAGCCCTGAAAGACGGTGCCCACTTCTTTGTGAAAATTAATCTTCTCTCTAGAAGTCAAGTTCAGAAGTGTTTTGCCATTGACGATGATGTTGCCACTTGTAGGCACATCTAATCCGCCTATAATGCGAAGGAGTGTACTTTTGCCAGCGCCACTTAGTCCTATAATACCTGTAATATCACCATGATTAATATGGAGATTGATGTTGTTCAGTACATTGAGTTTCTGTGTAGAAGTCCCAAAAGTTTTTGTAAGATTAGTTGCTCGAATCATGATTGTCACCTCGGATAAAGTAATGGAATAAATTTAAAAATAAAATCAAAAAAGCCCTCGTCCTTTAATGCATGCATTAAAGGACGAGGGCATAAGCCGTCGTGTTACCACCTTTATTCGCTTATACCTCGCGGTACAAGCCTCCTCAAGTACGTACACAATGTGTATTATACTTTATCGCTATAACGGGCGCCCCCGTCGTAGCCTAAGTAGCCAAAACTACCTCGGTACGCTGCTCCAAGACCATCTTCAGTAATGACTTAATCGCCTGCTCTCACCACACACAGGTTCTCTGTAAATTGCCTCATTACGTACTCTTCTTTTCAAAGCTTTTAAGTTGTGTAATTAGTTAGTATTATAAACAAGAGTACAAACAAATGTCAACAACACAGAGTTCTAAAAAAATAAGATAAACTAATTTAAAAATGTACAAAATAAACAAAAATGCCGTAGACGACACGTCTTACGGCATTTTTTTATCTTAAGCTTCGATCATTTCTACAGCGTATTTTTGCTTAAGTTCTGCTTGCTTTTCAGCATAAACAACATTTGTTTTTACAGAAGCACAGTAGTTTTTCACTTGGTCGATTACTTCTTCGAATTTAACTTCTGGAGCATCTTTGATAGCTCCAGCTTTGATTAAGTGGAAACCAAATTGTGTTTGGACAGGAGCAGAAATATCGCCATCTTTCATAGCGAATACAGCTTGCTCAAATTCAGGAACCATTTGACCAGTGCTGAATTCTCCTAAATCACCGCCTCTTTCTTTTGAAGGACAAAGTGAGTATTTTACAGCAGCATCTTCAAATGCAAGACCTTCTGCGATTTCTTTTGCGATACTGTCAGCTTCTTCTTGTGTCTGAACTAAGATATGGCTAGCACGTGCAGAAGGTTGTGCTTTGAACATATCAGGGTTTTGGTCGAAGTGTGCACGTGCTTCTTCATCAGAAACAGTGATGTTAGAAAGAAGTTTGTTGAGTGCATATTGCTTAAGAAGGTTGCTCTTCATTTGCTCTAAAGCGACAACGAAAGCTTCTTCTTTATCTAAGCCAGTTTCTACAGCATCAGAGTAGAAAAGTTCTTGTGTAACAAGTTCTTCGATAAGTTTTTTGCGACCATCTGCATTTGCAAAACGTGATGCATTAGGACCTAGGTTTTGGATAAGTGCATTGAGGTCGGCCTCGGTAATCATTCTGCCGTCAACTTTTGCGATTAATTTTTCATTCATAGAAGTTCTCCTTTTAAATATGATATGTTTCCATCTTAACATTTCTTAGGAAGATTGTAAAACAAAGGCATAAAATACTGATAATAACTTGGAGCCATACATAGGATAAACAAAAAGGAAGGGGTGAGGATGTGGTTGATGCGTGGACCCAAATAAAAGAAATAATTCAACAATACTACAGGGTATACTATGAAATGCTGGGGCAACAAAATAGGAATCCTTATAAAATGCAACATTTTTTTGCTACGACATTTAGAGGCAATAAGCTGTATAAAAAAGAGTGGATGCTACTGCAAAATCAAATCCAGCATAATAAAGAACAGCCTTTATCACTGCTCTTTCAGCAACCACAAGTCACTATTGAATGGCATTCCATCGTGATTTATGGAACGGCTGCAAGAGTGGCGCTGAAAGTTTATAGTCGAATGGATTATGAAGGATACACACCAAGTGCCATCTTATGCAGTGGTTATCAGGAAATAGAACTGACAAGTAAATACAAACGATGGTATATAGAAAACAAAGTCGATGAAGAAATGTATAAAATGGAAAGCAAAGGCAAAAAAAGGAGAAGACAAGAAAGAGGGCTCATCAGAGAAAGAAAAGAGGAAAAAGAAGTAAAAGGTGCGTATAACAGAGAAAAAGCAGTAGCTTATGCAAAGCAATATGCCATCACACCCAATACCCAGAAATGGAAGTATTATGGCGGATATGGTGGTGATTGTACAAATTTTGTATCCCAATGTCTTTATGCAGGCAATATTCCTTTTGATAACCAAGGGGAAGACGTCATGAAAAAATGGTACTGGTATTCAGATGACTACCGAACACCTAGTTGGACCAGTGCTGATGCATTTAAATTCTATATGCTCAATAATAAAGGCTACGGCTTAGTGGCAAAACTTTCAGATTTACAACATATGGTGCCAGGAGATGTCATCCAACTCGGAACGTTGGAAAAAACGACACATAGTATGCTGGTGATGGAACTTATCTATAAAGATGATACAAAGCAAGAAATCGTGGACGTCCTTGTGGCACAGCACTCAATTGAGGGAGGCATTAGCGGTTATAATATCCCTCTTTCGACGAAAATACCACCAAAGCTTTATTTTAAAATCTTGGGGTATAACCCTATCTACACTTGAAAATAAGAGAGAATGTCAGCTAAAAATGTCTAAAACTTTTATGGAAAAGCATACAGATATTTACAAATATTTCAAGCGGGTATCTCTATAATGAAAGAAGTGTAGGAGGGAAGAAAATGAATAATAAAATGACGAATGATGAGAAGCCAAGTAACGTAGGCATGAAAAGAGTGGAAATAATACTTTGTGTACTAGCTTTTTTAATGGCGCGCATAGGTGTTGGAGAAATATATTACACCGTAGGGGTAGCTTATGTGGGAACGCTGTTTTTTAATAAGGCAATAAGAAAATGGAGCTGGCTTTTTGCGACATGTGGTATTATTTCACTGACGAGTTTTAGAGTAGAGACGATTAAGTACATCTTTATGTTTATGCTGGTTGCAGTCATAAGAGAGTATATGGTGTCGGTGGGAAATAAACTGACCATAAGAAATCAGATGGCTGTCGTTAGTATCAGTATTTTGGTGGTGGATATAATTGCAAGCCTTATTCAAGGGTTTAGTTGGTATAGCCTAGCGATGACTAGCTTTGAGGCAGTCGTTGGGGCAGGGTGTTGCCTCATCCTTTTCTACGGAGTCGAAGTGCTGAAGGAAGAGCGTACAACGCCGCTTACCACTAGAGAAGCAACGAGTATGATTTTTATTTTTGCATGTATTTTAGGAGGGTTTGTGGACTTCTTTATTAAAATGCCAGTAGTTAAAGAAGTCTACTTTAAAGATGTTTTAACGTTTATAGTGATGATAGGAGTCATTTATCTAGGGGGCATTAATGTAGGGGTGACTATTAGTGTCGTTATAGGTAGTGTGCTAGCGATGATCGGGTATATCTCGCCAGAGCTTATAGGCGTTTATGGATTAGCAGCTATACTAGGAGGCCTATTCTTACCACTTGGACGCATAGGAACCATTATAGGGATAGGAATTGGACAAGTACTAGGGTTCATCGTCTTTAATGATTATCAGATGAATGAATCTTTAATTGCAGCTTACATAGGGGCAAGTATCATCAGTCTACTTATTCCAAAACATTACTTTGGGATGGCTCATTGGTTCTCAGAGAAAAATAGTGAAGTGAAAGAAAAAGAGCATTTGCTAAGAGTACAGCACATCATGACGGATCGTTTAAAGCATGTGGTCAGCGGTTTTGAGAAGCTGGGGAAAAGCTTCCAAAAGCTTCAAGAAAGAAATGCGGATTATACCCCTAAGATGATCAATGGACTTATCGAGGATACGGCAGAAAAGCTATGTGAGAGCTGTTCGATGCGACATTTTTGTTGGGAGCAAGATTTGAAGAATACTTATGCGCAAGCGTACCAGATGATAGGCGCTATTGAGAAAAAGGGCTTTATCAGCAAGGGAGATATACCAGCTGAGTTTACGAAGCATTGTATCCATGCAGATAATTTTGCTTATGTGCTAAGCTATAAATTAGATTTGCTGAAGCAAGACCTTATGTGGCAAAATAAATTCCTAGAAAATAGAGAATTAGTAGCTGAAGAGTTACGTGCCGTAGCAGAGACTCTTAAAGATCTGATTCATGATGTCGATAAAGAACTCTATTTTGATAAAGAAAAAGAAAAGTATTTAAAAGAAAGCATCAAGGCAGAGGGCATCAAAATAAAAGATGTGATGGTCATTGAAAATAAGGGGAAAGCGTACTGCATAGACGTACATACCCCTTATTGCAAACAAAATACACAGGTAGTAAGTCTACTGACTAAGCAGATAGAGAAAATAGTAGGGTATAAAGTCGTCCTAGAAAAACATGAGTGTAGTGAAAAAGGCTGCCACTACAAATTCGGTATTCGTCATATGTATCATGTAACTTCAGGAAGTGCCATCTGTGCGAAGTCAGGCGTATCAGGAGATGTCCATACATTTATGGAACTCCAAGACAATCAGTATTTACTCGCAGTTGCGGATGGCATGGGAAGTGGTGTACTGGCTTATGAAGAAAGTGCAGCTGCTATGGAAATGCTAGAGGACTTTATGGAATCAGGCTTTAGAAGAGACTTAGCCATTCGTATGATTAATGCGGCACTTATCTTAAAGTCGGATGAAGAAGTATTCTCCACTATGGACATTACCCTTATCGACCAGCAGACAGGGATTGCAGAGTTTCTAAAGGCAGGTGCATCCACCAGCTTTATACTCCGAAAAGGAGAGGTGCTAACAGTTAGGACATCTACTTTACCAGTAGGCATCTTGAAAGATGTGGATGTAGAAAGTAAGAAAATTCAGCTTGAATCAGGGGATATGATTATTATGGTGACAGACGGCATCTTACAAACACCAGAGGATGTACTCGGTAAAGAAGAAACCTTTAAGCACTTTATAAAAGAAGTAGATGTGGGTGATCCACAGTATATGGCAGCATACTTGATGGAAAAAAGCAAAGCGTTGCTAGGCGTAAAAGAAAGAGATGATATGACCATTGTAGTGGCGAAAATTTGGCAAGACCCTATGGAGGAATTAGGAATAGCAAAATAAACTGTATAAAAAACAAAAAATGTGGAACACTTTAAACACCAAAGACAAAAGGAGTAAGGGATGGAACGGCGAATACGTGTACATGGTGAGGAAAGTGATTGGTATAAAGAAGCAGTTTTTGTGCTACGGGATGAAGTGACCCAGGCACCAAGCTCGTTGAACTTGGTACATTATGCAGAAGAACTTTTAGAAAAGCAAATGAAGCTTAGAGGCCCTTTGAGTTATTATGAGGCAAAGCAAGGGTCTCAGAATGCTAGAGCCAATGAAGCGTCCAAGAGATGGATTGATTAT
Source organism: Cellulosilyticaceae bacterium (assembly GCA_051656485.1). Lineage (GTDB taxonomy): Bacteria > Bacillota > Clostridia > Lachnospirales > Cellulosilyticaceae > JBOFDK01. The sequence continues at coordinate 41,147 of JBOGBZ010000004.1, read as the reverse complement.
TTCTTTTGGGGGAGCATTGGTTTGCTAGGTGTTGTGACTTGCATTTATATACTACTTTAAAAAAACGAGGTATACCGAGAAAAGTATGCCTTATTTTTTTATCATTAAAAGAGTATGACAATTGTATAGATTAGGGTATAATTTATAATGCACGAAACAACAAGGGAAGGATAGACAAATGCTTACATTAATCGAAAAAAAAGTGCATCATTTCATTAAAAATAAGAAACTTATACAATCGGGAGATACGATTGTCGTAGGTGTATCTGGTGGCGCAGATTCAATGATGCTTATAGATTTTCTGTATACCTACCAAGACAAGTATGGCATACAACTTAAGGTAGCACACATTAATCATGGACTTCGTGAAGAAGCCGATAGAGATGAACAGCATGTAAAAGAATGGTGTGAGGCACGGCATATTCCGTGTTTTATTCATAGGTGTAATATAAGCGACTTAGCGAGTGCCCAAAAATTATCGGAAGAAGAAGCTGGGCGCAAGGAAAGATATGATTTCTTTATATCTTTAACAAATCTTAATGATAAGATAGCTACAGCACATAATGCCAATGACCAAGCAGAGACGATGTTGATGCATTTTATAAGAGGTTCAGATATGAAAGGGTTAGGGGGTATACAGGCAAAAAGAGACAGGATTATTCGTCCAATCTTATGCTTGAGTCGTCAAGAAATTGAGAGCTACTGTAAGTATAAGCAACTGACGTATTATGATGATCATACAAACTTTATGCCAGTATATACACGTAATAAAATGCGTCTGCAGTGCATTCCTTATATAGAAGAGCACTTTAATGAAGGGGTACAAGAAACCTTGTTTAGACAAGGAGAGCTTTACCAAGAAGCATCGGAGTTTATCGAAGATTATGCAGATAAGTGTCTGCAAGAAATCACCACCTGGCACAACCAAAGGTGTACAGTGCAAATTCCAGCAATACTACAAGAAAAAACCTATATGCAAAAGAAACTTCTTTATAATATCCTGGCGAAGGTTGCCAAAGCGCAGAAAGACATCATGCAAGTACATGTCCAAAGTTGTATGGAGCTTATGGCGAAGCAAACAGGAAAAGAAGTTCATTTACCTTATGATATCGTAGTCAAAAAGTCTTATGATACCTTGATCATCCAAAAGCAAGTAGCAGTTAATGGAGAAGGTTATCATATTCCGCTTGTATTAGGGAAAAATAGTATTGAAGCGTTGAATTTGCAGATTGAACTTACTTTATGTAGTTGCAAAACATTTGAAGAAAGCAAGGAAAACATGTATACTAAATATGTTGATTATGATAAAATAAAAGACAACTTGCTTTTAAGAACCCGTAAGCCTTTAGATGTTATTACATTAAAAGGTGGAAAGAAAAAACTTAAAAAGTTTTTTATCGACGAGAAAATACCACAACAACAACGTGACATCATGCCTCTTATTGTAGATAAAGAAGAGGTAGTGTGGATTGTGGGGTCAAGGCTCAGTAGCAAGTATTTTGTCGTACCTAAAACAAACAACATACTCGAAATTAAAATTACTAAACAAACTGCTCAGGAGGGATTATGTTAAAGTTAGAAACACTTATAAATGAACAAGATCTACAAAGAAGAATAGAAGAGCTTGGAGAGCAAATCTCTAGAGATTACGAAGGAAAAGAAATCATCATGCTTTGTGTATTAAAAGGTGGCGTTATGTTTATGACAGACCTTGCGAAGCGTGTAAGTGTACCAATGAAAATGGAATTCATGGCAGTATCAAGCTATGGGGATGAATACAAAAGTTCAGGTATCGTAAAAATCCTTAAAGATTTAGATGAACCAATAGATGGTAAAGACGTACTTATTGTAGAAGATATCATTGATTCTGGACGTACACTTAGCTACTTAAAGAATCTTTTAGAAAGTAGAAATCCAAAAAGTGTTAAGATATGTACACTTTTAGACAAACCAGACCAACGTGTGGTAGATGTAGACGTCGATTATATAGGCTTTACAATACCAGATAGCTTTGTAATAGGATATGGACTAGATTATCAACAATTTTATAGAAACCTTCCTTACATTGCAGTAAACGTAGGAGAATAATACAGAGTCTTAAAAAAAGGAAGGAGGATGAGATTGTTGAAAGGTAAAATGAAAGGTAGTATGTTATACCTTATTATAATAGGGGTGCTTTTTGTAGCAGTGATTTTCGGAGCCAATGGTTCTTTAAGTGAGAAGCTACCGACTTATAAATATGGTAACTTAAAAGCAGATATTATTAACAATAAAATAGAAGAGATGAGTGTTGAACTATCTAGTGGAGGGGTGGCATATGTAACTGTTCTACCAAAAGGGACAACACAGCGCTCTACAGTGCAAGTAGATCAAATATCATTTATGAGCTTCTTTGATAGCTTGCCGCTAGAAACACAAGAAGCACTTAATCCAAGAACATATGAAGAACAACCAAATATGTTCTTCCCAATTCTACAGATTGTCTTAATCGTAGGTATGTTCATCTTTATCATGGTGTTCTTCATGAATCAAATGCAAGGTGGTGGCGGCGGTGGCCGTGTCATGTCATTTGGTAAGAGTAAGGCGAAGATGTCTATTGATGAGAAAGGCTCTACTACATTTACAGATGTAGCAGGTCTTGATGAAGAAAAAGAAGAAGTAGCAGAACTTGTAGACTTCCTTAAGAATCCTAAGAAGTATACAGATATTGGTGCGAAGATACCAAAAGGTGTCCTACTTGTAGGGCCTCCAGGTACAGGTAAAACACTTCTTGCAAAAGCTGTTGCAGGTGAAGCGAAAGTACCATTCTTTAGTATTTCAGGTTCAGACTTCGTAGAAATGTTCGTAGGGGTAGGGGCATCACGTGTACGTGACTTATTCGAACAGGCGAAGAAAAATGCACCAGCTATCGTCTTTATCGATGAGATTGATGCGGTAGGTAGAAAACGTGGCGCAGGTCTTGGTGGCGGCCATGATGAAAGAGAACAAACACTTAACCAACTTCTTGTAGAGATGGATGGTTTCGGTGTGAATGAAGGCGTAATCGTTGTAGCGGCTACAAACCGTGCAGACGTACTAGACCCAGCACTTCTTCGTCCAGGTCGTTTCGACAGACAGGTAGTAGTAGGTCGTCCAGATGTTAAAGGACGTGAAGCAATCCTTAAAGTACATGCTAAAGGAAAGCCACTTAATGAAGATATCGATCTTAAAGTAATCGCACGTACAACTCCAGGCTTTACAGGGGCAGACCTTGCAAACCTTATGAACGAAGCAGCACTTCTTACAGCACGTGACAACAAGCGTGCCATCGATATGTATGAAGTACAGCGTGCACTTATCAAGATTACTGTAGGTACAGAGAAGAAGAGTCATGTAGTTACAGAAAAAGAAAAGCGTATTACAGCTTATCATGAAGTAGGGCATGCACTTATTCATGAATTACTTCCAAATCTTGATCCAGTACACAGTGTATCTATTATCCCTACAGGTTTTGCAGGTGGTTATACAATGCCACTTCCAAAAGAAGATAAACTTTACATGACAAAATCAAGAATGTTAGATGAAATCGTGAGCCTTCTAGGTGGTCGTGCAGCAGAAGAAATCATCTTTGGGGATATTACAACGGGTGCATCAAACGATATCGAGCGTGCGACACATATTGCACGTGATATGGTCACAAAGTACGGTATGAGTGAGCTTGGACCAATCAAATTTGGTGATGAGCAAGAAGAGGTGTTCTTAGGACGTGACTTCAACCATACACGTAACTACAGTGAAGATGTAGCTACAGCTATCGACAAACATATCAAAGTAATCATCGAAAATGCATACACAAGATCAAAAGAGCTTCTTAATGAGCATAGAGATATTCTAGACAGTGCTTCTAAGGTTCTTCTTGAAAGAGAGAAGATTACTGGCAAGCAGTTTAGACAGATTATGAATGGTGAGCCTGTGGATTTAGATGAAGCAGAAGAAAGTATCTTCGAAGCAGTAGCAGCCGATATGAAACAAGACGCAGCAGAAGTTTTTGAAGAAGCGGAAGAAGCAGTAGATGCTTCAGAAGTAGAAGAAGAAACGACTGAAGAATAAAACAAAGAGGGGACACACGACTCAGTAGAGGTTGTGTGTCTCTTTTTGTCTAGTTATGATATAATGAGACCTATAGAAGGGTTTGAGAAAGAGGAGGATGATAGATGATGAAACAAGTACTTGAAGTAGGATTAACTTATACATCACAAGTAGAAGTAACGCAAGATAAGTTAGCATCACACTTAGGGAGTGGGACACTGGATGTGTTTGCCACACCAGCTATGATTGCATTGATGGAAAATGCAGCGATGCACGCAGTTATGCCAGCTATAGAGGAAGGCAATGATACAGTGGGTATTGAGATAAATGCCTCTCATTTAGCAGCTACTAAGCCAGGAAAGAAGGTAAAGGCGACGGCGACACTTGTAGATATTCAAAAGCGTATTTTAATCTTTGAAATTGTAGCTGAAGATGAAGACAAGATCATAGGAAAGGCAACGCATAAAAGAGCAATCATTAATGTAGAGAAATTTATGGGGTGATGCATGTGATTGGAATGAAGAGAAGGTATTATGAAGAAGTAGATTCGACTAATACAAAAGCAAAAGAATGGGCAAAGCAAGGTGCCAAAGATGGTAGTGTCGTTATAGCAGATAAGCAATGGGCAGGCAAAGGGCGCGGTGGAAAATGCTGGGCTTCACCAGCAGGGGTAGGCATATGGATGAGTATTATCTTAAGACCGACCATTAAGCCTCAAGCGATTGCCCCTCTTACGCTTATAGCAGGACTTGCCATGAGTGAGAGCATCGAAGAAGAAACAGGCTTAGAGGTAGGTATCAAATGGCCAAATGACCTGGTTGTTCACAATAAAAAAATTTGTGGTATACTTTGTGAGATGCATGCCACCCAGGAACGCGTCGAGTATGCTATTGTAGGGGTGGGTGTCAACGTTAACACAGAGCATTTTCCAGAAGAATTGCCGTATGCATCATCACTGTATTTGGAAAATGGCAAGAAATATAATCGTGAATATATGATTAATCGATTCTGTGAAAAATTTGAAGGTTATTATATGGATTATATAAAAACAGAAGCATTTGATGCTTTGGTGTCTAAATATGAGAACAAGTGTATAACGTTAAACAAAAAGGTAAAAATAATAGATAATCAACAAACATATGAAGCCTATGCTAAAGGGATAAGTCCAGAAGGACACCTGATTATTCAGACGGAAACAGGAGAAGAGCAGCAGATATTTGCTGGTGAAGTTTCTGTTAGAGGCTTGTATGGCTATGTATAGAAGAGGAAGGAAATAAGATGAAAAAGCAAATTGTCGTATGTGCATCGCCACACCAACATAAATATTTTTTTGAACCAAGTTTTAATGATATGCCATTGGCTATTAGAGAAGAGATAACAGAAGCAGTGGCAGCTATTGCAGAAAAAGTAAACTCGGTCATTACTTTAGGATTCCATGAGAATGGTCATATGTTCATTGAACAGACAGAAGACGAAAACGTATTTGTAGATGACATTGGAGCAGAACTAGAAATTAAGAAATTCCAAAAAGAAAAAGAGGAATTACTTAAGTCTATGCGCTTATGGTATATGATTTACCGTACGGAGCAGGGACAGCTTGTAAAAGAAGTGGTACTTTATCAGAGCAAAGGCTATGACAAAGCACGTATCTTACAGACCATAGAAGAAGAGAAGGGTGTAGAAGCTAAGGCTTTTGTAGCGATGCTTTTAGAAGATGAGTAAAATATAGGGGGCGTACAAATGATTCTAGCAATAGATGTAGGAAATACCCATATCGTACTGGGGGTAATGGAAAAGCAAAAACTAGTAGCGAGCTTTAGGCTTACCACTCAGACTCCACGTACTTCAGATGAGTATGGTATTACAATGACCAGTATGCTAAGTCAAAGAGGGATTGAGACTCAGGGGATTCAAGCGGTTATTATAGCATCCGTTGTACCGGATATCATGTATTCTTTGACCAATAGTATCAAACGATACTTTAATTTAAGGCCACTTATTGTAGGACCGGGCTTAAAGACGGGATTAGCTATACGTACAGATAACCCAAAAGAGGTAGGCGCAGGTCGCATTGCTAACTGTGTAGCGGCTTATGATCGGGTGAATGGGCCATGTATGGCCATTGACTTTGGCACAGCTACTACCTATGACGTTGTGAATGATAAAGGCGAACTCATAGCAGCCATTACGTCACCGGGGATTCGTATTTGTGCAGATGCTTTGTGGAATAGAGCCGCACAACTCCCACAGATTGAAATCCGCAAGACAAAAAACATCTTAGACGCTAAAAATACAATCACTAGTATGCAGACAGGTCTTGTCTATGGTTATATCGGACAAGTAGAATATATCGTTAAAGAAGTAAAGAAAGCATTGGAAGCTCCAAATATGCAAGTCATTGCGACGGGGGGACTATGCAAGGTAATCCAAGAAGGTACTGATGTGATTGATCAGTATGATGCCTTTTTAACCTTAAAAGGTTTAAGTAAAATATATGAAAAAAATAGATAGGATGATAGACGTTGAAATTTAGCACTGTAACAACACCCAACAATATCTTTTTAGCACCTATGGCAGGCGTTACAGATTTGCCTTTTAGACTTATATGTAAGAGCTTTGGTTGTGGTATGGTTTACACAGAGATGGTAAGTGCCAAAGGCCTTATGTATGAAAATGAAAATACAAACCTTTTACTACAAGTAAGAGAAGAGGAGCATCCAATCGGTGCCCAGCTTTTCGGGAGTGATCCGAAGATTGTCAGCAGTATGGCACAGCAAGTAGCCAAAAGTCAGGTAGATTTTATCGATATTAATATGGGATGTCCTGCGCCTAAGATTACTAAAAATGGTGAAGGCTCAGCACTTATGAAAAATCCAGAATTAATAGGAGAAATCGTTTATGCCACCGCACGTGCAATCGATAAGCCACTCACTGTAAAAATCCGAAAGGGCTTTGATGATGAGTCGGTGAATGCGGTAGAAGTAGCGAAAATCATCGAGCAAGCGGGAGCGAGTATGATCACTATTCATGGCCGCACGAGAGAGCAATTTTATAGTGGGGTAGCAGACTGGGACATCATTAAGAAAGTAAAGGAAAGCATATCCATTCCACTGGTAGGAAATGGAGACATTCGTAGTCCAGAAGATGCTAAGCGTATGATGGAAATGACTGGCTGTGACGCCGTGATGATAGGGCGAGCGGCACAAGGAAATCCATGGATTTTCAGTCGTACACTTCATTATCTAGAAACGGGCGAACTCTTACCAGAGCCGACTTTAGAAGAGCGTATACCGATCATCTTAAAGCACGCTGATATGTTAGTAGACTACAAGGGTGCATTTACAGGTATTCGTGAGATGCGTTCACACTTGATGGGCTATGTAAAGGGCGTACATGGTGCCACAGATTTCAGAAGACAGCTTACAAGTGTAACCACAGTAGATGATATTAAGTATTTATTGGAATCATGGGTGAAGCAAATAGAAAATAAATAGGCATACTGCTTATCCAATCCACATACATATGATTAAAAGTATTGGAGGGGGCTACAAATGAGTTGTTTTGCATGTATATATTTTAGTGAAACCAATATACTATTATCTAAAGTAGACTTTGTATACAAAACATTTATGGGTGTAGATGCATATGAAGTTTATGTGCCAATGCCTAGAAATGAAATGACAGATCGGGCGTGGGAAAAACTAGAGTACCAATTACAAGACAGAGACATAGAATATGTTGTGATGCGAGGGAAGGAAAACCCTTTTGAGGCGATGCAGCTTATCACAGGTGAAGAACTTAGGCGTTCTTTAGGTGGTGAGTTGTTGTACTATATTTATAAATACAAGCTGATAGATAAACCACAGATGTATGCAAATGTAGGGATTATCGCAGGACGCATTGATGAAAGCTTAGAGGTAGCCATGAGCTTGGTAGATGAGGTCACAAGTCTCACGTTCTTTATGAATAATCCCATTGTTTATAAAGAAGTAATCAGTGAGATTTATAGTAATTATAGACTAAAAGCTAAGGCAAAAGTGCCTTGTAGTACCAATCTAAGAGAGATGGATGTGATCTTTGATTTAGTGGGCAACTATAACTATGCTAAGTGGTGTAAGCCAACAGCTATCTATATAGACTTTAAAGATTACATCGGACGCAAGGCGGTGACGTTTAAAGGGGTGCCCCCTATCATATGGCATGATTTTGATATAATATGTGAAAGGCAACGCTGTGATATGAGGATGCTACAAGCAGTCTTGTATGCGCAAGGGATTTTCAAAAGCAGTTTTAAAAAAACATTTAAAAGAATGAATATCAGTATAGACACTGTGTATAACACGCGTATAAGTTGACATCTAGGCTGTAGTGGGTTATAATTTTGAAATTATGAAAACTACATATAATAGAGGGCAAAAGCGCTTTGTTATAATAGAGGTGGCTAGACTTCGCATAAGAAAGGGAGTATAAGAAAATGGCAGAAAAACAGATATTACTCACATATGAGGGGATTAAGGCGCTAGAGAAGGAACTCGAAGAACTTAAGACAGTTGAACGTAATAAAGTAGCGATAGAATTAAAAGAAGCAAGAGCACAAGGCGACTTATCTGAAAATGCTGAGTATGATGCAGCAAAAGATAGACAAGCAGAGATCGAGACACGTATCGTGGAAATCGAAAAAATGCTTAAGAACGTTGTCGTTATCGATGCAGAAGAAGCTGGAGCAGATATCATCAAGCCAGGTCACGTTGTAAAACTTAAAGACCATACTTTTGATGAAGAAGTAGAGTACCGTATCGTAGGTTCTACAGAAGCAGATCCAATCAACGGTAAAATCTCTAATGAATCACCAGTAGGTGCAGCTATTTTAGGGCACAAAGTAGGCGATGTTGTAGAAGTAGACACAGAATTCGGCACAGATAAATACACAGTATTAGCAATCAATAGTTAATCTAACCATTGCAAAGGAGGAAAAGTTTTGTCAGAGAACACACAAAACCAACCAGTAGTTGAAGACTTAAACGAACTACTGAAAGTAAGATATGATAAGTTAAGTGATCTTCAAGCTAAAGGTAAAGATCCTTTCCATATCACAAAATTTGATGTAACAGCACATAGTGAAGCTATCCAAGAATCATTTGATGATTATGAAGGCAAAGAAGTATCAATCGCAGGTCGTATTATGGCGAAGCGTGATATGGGTAAAGCTTCTTTCATTCATATACAAGATAAATCAGGCAGAATCCAATCTTACGTTAGAAAAGACGAGCTTGGTGAAGAAGTATATGCAGAGTTCAAGAAGTATGACATCGGTGATATCGTAGGTATCCAAGGTGTAGTATTCCGTACTCAAAAAGGTGAAGTTTCGGTGCGTGCACATGAAGTAACACTTCTTTCAAAGAGCCTTAAAATCTTACCAGAGAAATATCATGGTCTTAAAGATACAGAAATCAGATACAGACAACGTTACTTAGACCTTATCGTAAATCCTGAGGTTAAAGATACATTTATCAAGCGTTCCATGATTATTCGTGAGATGCGTAACTTCTTAGATAACAGAGATTTCTTAGAAGTAGAAACACCAGTACTTCACTCAATTGCTGGTGGTGCTGCAGCACGTCCATTCGTGACACACCATAATGCACTTGATATCGATATGTTTATGCGTATCGCACCAGAGCTTAAATTAAAGCGTCTCATCGTAGGTGGTTTTGACCGCGTATACGAAATCGGTCGTGTATTCCGTAACGAAGGTATGTCTGTAAGACATAACCCAGAGTTCACCATCATGGAATTATACCAAGCATACGCTGACTACGAAGATATCATGAACCTTACAGAGGAACTTATCCGTCACGTAGCACAAACTGTAATTGGTACAGCTGTTGTAGAATACGATGGTGTAACAATCGACCTTGAAAAGCCATTTACACGTCTTTCAATGGTAGATGCAGTTAAGCAATACGCAAATGTAGATTTCAGAGCGATCAAAGACCTTGAAGAAGCAAGAGCAGTTGCTAAAGAGCACCACATCCAATTCGAAGAGCGTCACTTAAAAGGTGATATCCTTAACTTATTCTTTGAGCATTATGTAGAAGAGCACCTTATCCAACCTACATTTATCACAGAGCATCCAGTTGAGATTTCTCCACTTTCAAAACGTAAGCCAAACGATCCAGAATACACAGAGCGTTTCGAGTTATTCATCGTAGGTCGTGAGCATGCAAATGCATTCTCAGAGCTTAATGATCCAATCGATCAAAGAGGACGTTTTGAACATCAAGAAGCACTTCGTGCAGCAGGGGATGATGAAGCGACAGAAATCGATGAAGATTTCCTTACATCACTTGAATACGGGTTACCACCAACAGGTGGTCTTGGTATTGGGGTAGATAGACTTGTAATGTTACTTACAAACTCTTACTCAATCCGTGACGTATTACTTTTCCCAACAATGAAACCAGTAAACGACTAATAAATAAATGGACACCTAGTTTAGCAGTAGTTAAACTAGGTGTTTTTTATAAGGAGAGAGCGATGACGTTCAGACAAGCACAAACAATAGATGCAAGAGAGATGATGACAATTATCGAAGAAGCACAGGCTTACTTTAAGGCAGCAGGTATTGACCAATGGCAAAATGGATACCCAAATCTAAAAGTCATTGAAGCAGACATCCAAAAAGGAAAAAGCTACATCCTCGTAAGAGATGGACAGATCGTAGCATCAGCAGCACTTTCCTTTAATGATGAAAGAACATATGATGAGATTTATGAAGGAAGATGGCTTAGTGAAGGAAGTTACGGAGTCATTCATCGTATAGCAGTTAAGGACAGTTGTAAAGGGTGTGGGGTAGCAGGAACGCTGTTTGAAGCACTAGAAGCCATATGTAAGGAAGAAAGGGTAGTAAGTATTAAGATAGATACACACGAAGACAATCAATCGATGCAACGCTTACTGGAGAAATTAGGCTATAAGTACTGCGGCATCATCTACTTACAAGATGGGAATAAGCGTGTAGCTTTTGAAAAATGTATAGCATAAGGCATAAGTAAAACAAGCTTCGCATATACATAGAAAGAAGTAGCGGGGGTGTAGCTCACCTGGGAGAGCGCTTGAATGGCATTCAAGAGGTAGCGGGTTCGATTCCCGTCATCTCCATAGAGAATCCTTGATTTATCAAGAGATTCTCTTTTTTTTACCCTAAAAAGGTAGAAGTGGGTAGAAGTAAAAATTTATGTTTCATTTTTCTTGCCATGAGTCTAAAAAAGATTATACTTTCGATACATCAAAAACAAAAAACAAATGGAGGTATCAATTATGTCAAGAAAAACAGTAGAAAGAAACAAACGAAAACAGCCTTCGGATATGTTTCAAGGTGAGAATAGAAGGGTGGGGGGATAAAAAGATTGAAAATATGATAAATTTTTGAGATAATGATAGAGATTTGTGAAAAAAAGGGGAAATCGCGAAAAGGGAGGATTATTTATGAATAAAAGCAGAAAAATGACAACAGGACTTATATTGATAGTTGCATTATTGGGTATGGTAGGAACAGTTCTTGCAGCACCAGGGCCAGCAGATGTATATATTAATGATGTTAAACAACAAATCCCAAGTGATATGGGAGAAGCTTTTATGGACAATGATGGACGTATTCAAATCCCATTACGTTTTGTTATTGAGACGATGAATAATGAAATGACATGGGATCCAAAGCTTCAACAAGCTAATATAAATGATGGCCAAATCATCTTAAAACTTAACGATTCTAACATTAAAACTCTTGATGGCGAAGCCAAAATGGATACTGTTCCCTTCTTAAAAGATGGAAGAACTTACGTTCCTATCCGTTTCGTTTCTGAGCCTCTCGGCTATGAAGTTAAGTATAAGTACATCAGCGGTGTTAACTGCGTAATGATTTACGGCGATAAAGCTCCAACTACACCAGAAGGTGACGCTGATTATCGTCCAGGCGATGTTCCAACTTATGATAAAATTCCAGGACAAGGAATGGTATCAGAGGAGACTAAGCATGTAGTAGGCACAACTCCTGATAGAATTGGTTTAAACAATAACAATACTACACTTCGAACACCAGGCTCTACTTGGGAAGAAGAAAGATATTACTTAAATACTCTTTTGGGTAAAATTGGTATTGGTTTTGCTAAAAATGGCGACATTGCTATTGGGAATGCTGAATCTTTAAAAGATACACCTAAAGGTGCAGCAAATGATATTGTTAGTATCTATCCTAACCGTGAAAACACATCTCTTAGAGATATTGATATTCGTGGATGGATTACTAATTCTGTTAAAAATCCTACACCTACAGGGATTGCTAAGCACAACATAACGCTTGAATCAATTTGTTATTATTCTAAGTCAAAAAATGACGGTAAAAGTATTATTGCTTATCTTGACAAGGCGTTCAATTCAGGAAAAGCTCCAGTTTTTGGCAAAGAAATGACTTTCGGTGAAACAAAAGTTAAATTCGTTGATAGAAGTGGTTATGGATTGATTGTTAGATTTATGAATTAAAGTTACGCTACGCTTTACATCTAAAATCTTTGATTTTAGAGCATTATGTAATAAAGATTAAGTTAAAGAAAACAAAGAGATAAATGCAAAAAAAAGGGCTATAGGATTAGAAGTTCTAATCTTATAGCTCTTTTTGGCATTCATAAACTTTAACCATTCACACTTGGCTGATAGGCTATCAACTGCCTCCACCTTTAGCTGCATGATCAGCCAGTAATCTCCTACTTATTAGGCCTAATGGTCTATTTTTTTGCTTTAAATAGAGTCAAACAAAAATAAGTTGTTATTTTTAAGATAAAAAGTATTATTTCATTACACACAACAAAACAGTGTAATAAGTGAAAAAAATATAAGCAACTCATGTAAAAAAAGCCCATCAAAAACAAGCGTTATCCTAATATTCATAAGGAAACTACTTCTTATTTGGTTCAGGAGGGGCTTTGTCTAAATATTCAGGGTCAGAAGGTGGCACCTCATGGGGAATAAAAACAATTATTGACTTAACAGAGCAAGAAGCTTATGAATGGTTAGAACAAAACAATGAACATGAAGTCATTGAAGAAGCTTAAAGATTTTAAAATACACTATCAGGAGAATCATCCTGATAGTGTATTTTCTGATAGAAGACGTTGATTGCAAATCTCGAATAGCATATAATAAAAATAAGATGAAAGAAAATAGAGGGCAAAAGATGGAGATGAAAAAAGATCTAAATAACATACATGATAAGACCTACAAAAGCTTTTTTGAAAATAGTCAAATCTTCTTAGAAATGCTTCAAAGCTTTGTCAAAGAAGAATGGGCTTATCAATTAACAGCTGAGGGACTTGTTCAAGATAAAAGCTATTATGTCATTAGAGATTATGAAGAGATGGAAGCAGACGTGGTTTATACCGCAAATATTGAAGGACAAGAAGTAATCTTTTACATTCTCTTAGAACTTCAATCAACTGTAGATTACAGTATGCCAATCAGGTTGTTCACCTATACATCAGAGATTTGGAGAAAGTATCTGAAGAAGCATACTAAAGAAGAAGTGAAAAGGAAAGACTTTAAATTACCAGCGGTTGTTCCAATTGTCTTATATAACGGAGAAGCAAAATGGACTGTAGAAAAATCCTTCAAAGAGAAAATTCACAGAGCTGATTTGTTCAGTAACCACATTATAGACTTTGAATATATCTTAATTAATGTCAATAAATTTAAAGAAGAAGATCTCATGGCGATAGAAAACGTTGTATCGGCCATCTTCTTATTAGATCAAAAAGTAGATGCTAAAGAATTTGTTAGACGCGCAGCAAATGTTGTTAAAGAGTTTCAGCAAATGCCGGATGAACATAAATTGAAATTAATTGACTGGATTGATCATACAGTAGAAAATCCAGTTCGTGAAGAAGTGATTAAGCTATTCCATGCCAATAAAGAGGAGGTAGATCTTATGACAGCGAATATTACAAGGACAATGCAAGAAGAAAAAGAAAAAGCTATTTTAGAAGACAAAATTATAAGTGCAACTAATTTACTTGAACAAGGGATAGAAGTAGAAGTTATAGCAAAAGCTTTGGGATTAACAGAAAAGCAAGTGGAACAATTAAAGGTAAATAAAGAATAGGTGTTAAAGGTATGGATTCGTAAAATTCATACCTTTTTTTACGGAAAATATTTATAAAATAAGTAAGGAAAAACAGATAAACTTATGAATATCAAAGTATGTAGACGATGCATTAGAGGTTTTTAATTCTTATCTGCCATGTCAAAAAAAAATATACTCACTATATAAACTAAATAATACCTATAAGGAGGAAAAAACATGAATGAGAATAAAGAGTAGTATATAGTGTAGAAGAGGTGCAAGGAATGGTGGGGATAGGTAGATCAAAAGCTTAATAATCCAACCAGTGACGTAAGTGCATAGGGTTATTATTCTCAAGCTAAGTTTCCTTGAGAGGGTATTTTTTAGCAAAGAGATCGAATCCTTGGGTATAGAAAACCTAGGGATTTTTTTTGAGGGCGTAGTTATTTGGAGTCAGTAGATATATACTAAGGGGAGAGTGTATGAAGAGAAAGTTTAAGAAAACTTCAGAAAAAGGAAAGGCATATATTAAGAATCCTATACTATAATAACAAGAAAGAACAGTGCACGATATAGGGGGCATAAAGATGAATGAGCTGAAAGTTATGAGCTTTAATATGAAAAGAGATTGTTTTCCCATAGGACGTAGAAACTTTAATAGACGAAAGTTCGTTATTAAGGAAATCATAGATAAATATAAGCCGGATATTATAGGTACACAAGAGCTAACAGCTAGTGGTATTAAGGAGTTCAAGCGTTTGCTTGAAGGGTATCAATGTGTAGGAAGTGGGCGAGATGGCGCAGAAAAAGGAGAGTACACCGCTATTTTTTATTTGAAAAATAAGTTTGAAATGAATGAAGAATCTACGTTTTGGCTTTCACCAACTCCAGAGAAGCCGAGTAGAGGATGGCTTGCTATGTTTCCAAGGATATGCACGACTTGTACCCTTGTGATGAAAGAAAAACCAGAGATAGGCATTAGGCTGTATAACACTCATTTAGACCACATCAGTTATTGGGCAAGAATCAAAGGCTTATATTTGATTACTAAGAGTATTCAAGCGGCAGAGAGAGAAGATAGAAAGCCGACACTCATTATGGGAGACTTCAATGCCACACCTACCAGTCGTACCATGAAGGTATGGGAGAATTCACTGCTAAAGAAAGAAAAGAAAAAATTAGCAAGTGCCTATACGCAATTGGAGAATGAGCCAGTAGGCAGAAGTTATCATTACTTCTCAGGGAAGAAAGAAGGGCATCCTATCGATTATATTTATGTGACAGAAGATATACAAGTACAACAAGTGCAATTATGCTATGACACAGTGGAAGGGCACTTTCCGTCAGACCATTATCCTGTACTTGCAACTTTACAAATACAATAACGTAGTAAGACATGAAGGAGCTGTGAATGCATAAACAGCTCCTTTTGTAATATAAAAGTAATATCTCTACAATAGGTGAGACAAGAAAATATGATAAAATACACTATAAAATAAATAAAAAGGAAGTTTTTCTACATTTGAAAGAAAGACAGAAAGAGAAGGGAGATTTACATGCGTAAGTTCATAAGTATGTTGATGCTCTGTGTGATGCTACTGTCAGTAGTACCAACATCTATACAAGCACAGACTCAACAGCAAGATATGAGAGGTGCGTGGATTGCAACGGTTTATAATATAGACTTTCCAAGCACAGGCTCAAAAAATAATCCAGAAGTACAAAAAAGAGAGTACATAAAACTTTTAGATAAGTTACAAGATGTAGGAATGAATGCTGTCTTCGTACAAGTAAGACCAAAGGCAGATGCACTTTACAGCTCAAGTATCAATCCATGGTCAGATATTTTGACAGGCACACAAGGGAAATATCCAGGCTATGATCCGATGGAATTTATGATTGAAGAAGCACATAAAAGAGGTATGGCATTTCATGCGTGGCTGAATCCTTATCGTGTAACCACATCGGGGACGGATTTTAATGCATTAGCGCCTACGCATCCAGCAAGGCTACATCCAGAATGGACCATCAGTTATAAAGACAAGCTCTATTACAATCCAGCTTTACCAGAAGTTCAGCAGCATATTGCAGATACAGTAACTGAAATAGTAGCGAACTATGATGTGGATGGCATACACTTTGATGATTACTTCTACCCATCTTACTATCCATTACCAGAAGGTGAAGGGCCAGATGGTACAGTAGCCAATAGTAGACGAGAAGATATCAATGAAATGGTAAGGCAAGTAAGTGAGGCAATCGAACGTACTGCACCAGAAGTAAGCTTCGGAATCAGTCCGATAGGTATTTGGAAAAATAAAAAGAATGATCCTCAGGGTTCCAATACAACCGGAGGAGAAGGGTACTACTCTGTATATGCAGATGCTACAGCATGGATAGAGAATGAATGGATAGACTACATTATACCTCAGATATACTGGGAGATAGGGCATCCAAAAGCAGACTATGCGACACTTGCTAAATGGTGGGCAAATCTAGTAAAAGGCACAGATGTGAAGCTGTATATTGGTCAAGGTATCTATAAAGATGAAATCGCAAAAGATATCGCAAGCCAGTTACTAGAGAATGAAAAGTATCCACAAATAGAAGGTAATGTGTACTATAGTACTAGAGATATTATAGCTAATCGAATGGGCGTAGCAGACACACTTAAGAGAATCTACCAAATCATTGATGGGGATATACAACTGCCAGTAGACCCAGAGCCACCGGTAACGCCAGAACCACCAGTAACGCCAGTGACACCAGAACCACCAGTGACTCCCGAACCACCAGGAGAACCACAGGAGCCACAACCAACAGTGTGGTATAAAGTAGGGAAAGTAATGGTAGATAAGCTTAATGTGCGAAGTGGACCAGGAACCCACTATGATGCCCTCACAAAACTTGCGAAGGGTACAAAAGTCAAAGTGCTTGAATCTGCTAATGGATGGCACAAAATTGAATTAGAAAATGGAACAGTAGGCTATACCAGCACAGACTTTATAGAAGTAAGTCAGGATATTCGACTTGTGATTAATCATAAGCAAGTCATACCAGAAGTAGCTCCGATTTTAACGGAGGGGACAACACTTGTACCGTTAAGAGTAATCAGTGAAAATCTAGGAACAGAAGTAGGCTGGGATGGTATAAAAAAAGAAGTAACGTTAATCAAAGGAACAGACGTATTGGAGTTAACAATCGGTAATCCCGTGGTGACGGCAAATGGCAACGAAATCACATTAGCGCTTGCACCTAAGCTTATAAATGGTGTAACGATGGTACCTATTCGTTTTATCGCTGAGAATTTAGAGGCAGAAGTGGAATGGCATTCACTTGAAAAAGTAGTAGAAGTGAAAGAAATAAAAAAATAATTTAAAATAAATCTGCACATAATAAGTTCAAAAACACTTTTAGGAGAGACTTGTATGGGTAGAAAAAGTATTCTTTTTATTTTACTTGTAAGTACACTAGTAAGTCTAGGAACAGGATGTTCCACAAGGATGCGGGGACTTAAGTACTCGAATCTCATTGATGAAACGATGCAAATGGAAGTTTCAGGACTCCTAGCAGTTAATGGCGTTGGTGAAGAAGAGATAGGTGCCTTTTTAATGCAAGTACAAGACTATAACGATTTGATGGGTAATATGCGTACAGCTCATAGTGGCTTTAAAACCATTGAGGAAGGATTGGTTCCTTATGATGGCGATCATGTGCTTACCACTTGGTCAAAAGCAAGCCGTACCTATGGTGATTTGAATGGACGTATTACTGCTTTTGAGTTATATAAAGACTTTATTCAATGTGATGCTATGGAAGAAATGATACAAGACATATCCCTTTTATTTGATTTTAGCATTATGGATACACACCCTTTAGCTAGTACTACAAAAAATGAAAGGGCCAAGTTTATTAAGCTTTATGAGTCCATTCCTATAAATGAAGGCATTGAGGCGAAAGAATATGGCGAGATTATCCAACAAACCTGGGAAAACAGAGGTATTGGCTTTTTAGAAGCTAGTGATATGACGATGGTCAATGCTTTTGTATATAACAAAGAGGCTAGTGAGGTATTCGTAGCACAGGCAGGCATTATGATAGAGGTAGAGGGGGATATTCTCTTTATAGAAAAATATGCACCGATGTTTCCTTATCAAGTGACAGAGTTTCCTTCTAAAAAAGCAGTAGCTAGGTATTTGAAGCTACGATTAGAGAGGGAATACACTGAGGAGAACCGACCTTTCATTATTATGGAGAATATGCGAATAATGGACTAAAAGTTGACTTTTGTAAAAAATTAACTCATACTAGTTAAAAAGGAAAGAGCTATGGGTAAGCCATAAGCTCTTTTTTAAGGCGACCTTGAGTAGGGAAGGGATGATCGAATGAATAAAATGGAACAAACACCGATGCTTAAACTATTACTCACAATGTCATTGCCAGCTATGTTATCAATGCTTATACAAGCGCTTTATAATATCGTAGATAGCTTGTTTGTAGCACAAATAGGAGAAGAGGCGCTAGCAGCAGTATCCTTAGCGTTTCCGATACAAACGCTCATTATAGCGGTAGCAGTAGGTACAGGTATAGGTCTTAATTCGCTGATAGCTAGAAGTTTAGGTGAAAAAAATGTGGAAAAGGCCAGCTTAGTTGCTGACCATGGAATCATACTTGCGTTAGGAAGCTGGGTAGTATTCGCGTTATTTGGATTTTGCTTTTCTAGAAGTTTCTTTGAATTCTTCACAGATAGCGAAGTCATTATAGAAATGGGAACCCAGTATCTGATGCTTGTAACTGTATGTTCAGTAGGCGTTTTTGTACAGGTCAATATAGAGAAGATTTTCCAAGGTACAGGTAATATGATTTACCCTATGGTGATGCAAATTATCGGGGCAGTGACCAATATTATTTTAGACCCTATCTTTATCTTCGGGTGGTTTGGGGTACCTAAAATGGGCGTTACAGGTGCGGCTATAGCTACTATTATAGGTCAGATGACAGCAATGGCAGTAAGTATCTATCTTATTACAAAGAGGTCTCAAGGGATACGTATTAGCCTTAAGCACTTTAAAATAGACATGCCAATTATTAAGGAAATCTATAAAGTAGGTTTTCCAGCCATCGTTATGCAGTCGATTATGTCCTTTGTGGTCATTGTACTGAATAACATACTCATTGGGTTTTCACAGACAGCAGTTGCTGTACTAGGCATTTACTTTAAGGTACAATCCTTTGTCTTTATGCCAGTATTTGGCCTTAATCAAGGAGCACTACCTATTATGGGATATAGCTTTGGTGCGAGAAATAAGAAGCGTCTACTTCAATGTCTAAAACTAGCGATTGGTATTGCTGTAAGTATTATGGCTGCAGGAACCTTACTATTCAATGCAGTGCCAGGCTACATCATTCAGATGTTTAATGGTGGAGATGAGATGATGCATATGGGTGTACTTGCACTACGTATCATTAGTATAGGTTTTGTCTTTGCTGGTGTAAGTATCGTTATATCTTCACTTTTCCAAGCCATTGGAGATGGTATGCAAAGTCTTGCAATTTCTGTGATTAGACAGATTCTTATCTTACTTCCACTAGCATATATCCTAGCAGAGTACATGGGAGTTGTAGGGGTATGGATCGCTTTCCCAGTAGCAGAAGCGATAGCTGTCGTGTGTGGCGTTATTTTATTAGGGATTCAATACAAGAAAAAAATTAAACATTTAGAAATAGAACAAGAATAAAAATGAAAAATAAGGGGGTGCATAAAGATGGAATTTATTCTTAATTTAATTATGAGTTTAGTGGCATTTGGTACAAGTATTATATGGTTGTTTGTAAAAATACTATTGGCGTTTGTAGCAGTAGGTATAGCAACGTTTAAACGTAGAAATGGGATGTTCTATGGTATCTTAACCTTTTTCTTCCCATGGGTGCTTATCATACTACCTTTCATACCAGTCAAAGTACCACAATTACCTTCATTGTTAAGAAATAACCCTGCGTTTAAGGGTAAAAATCCAGTTGTCGCATCTATTATGGCACTCTCAGCCATTGTAGCAAAAGCAGATGGAAGTGTCAGCCGAGAAGAAATAGCACTTATCAAAGACTTTATTTCTAGTCAGTTCAATATGACAAGAGAAAGCCTAAATGAGTATGCAGAAGCCTTTGAATATGGGAAACAACATGCGGATCAATACCTCGTGTTTATAGATGTTATTAAAGATTACTATAGAAATAGACAAATGTACGGTGCGTTAGTGTATCTCTTCTTGCGTATAGGTGTTCAAGGCAAGTCTTTAAATGCAGAAACAGAGGCACAAATAAGAAAAATTGTTGCAGCGTTTAACCTTTCAGAATACGATTATCAAAATTTAAAGAATGCAGCTACTGGTGCACAGAACTACCAGCAAGGTGGTTATAGCGGTTATACAAATTACGGAGGTGCAGGGTTTGGTGCACCGTCTCAAAGCGACCAAATAAAGAAATACTGTGAAGTATTAGGCGTAGCAGAAGATGCTACGATGGCTGAGATCAAAAAAGCATACCGCAAACTTGCTAAGGAGTATCATCCAGATAAGTATGCAGCAGAAGGAATGCCAGAGCAGTATATGGCTTTTGCAAATCAAAAGATCTCAGAAATCAATGAAGCATATGAGTATTTAAGAAAGATAAAAGAAGCATAATGGTAACAAAAAGTACTTCATAGAGAAAAGACTCTGCGAAGTACTTTTTTTGTAGAAAACTCCTAAAAAATGTATTTTAAGCATATTTATGTCAGTTCGTTTGTTTTCTCATAAAGTATAGAAAAAAAACAAAACCTAAGGAGGAAAAGAAAAAAAAAGAGGTCTAGTTATTTGGATGTGTCCAAAAACTGACTCATAAAAGGAGATGGATTGTGTAAAAGAAACAAAAAAGTATGGAAGATAAAATTGAATAGAAAATAATATTTAGATTAATGTTAAATTTATAATCTTTTAGATAAGATTTAAACTATAAGGTAATAGGCAAAAACATTGAAAGTAATATTGTATAATGATTGGATTTACATTATTATTAGGGTATAACTAAATCAGTTTATCTAATTCAAATATTTATCTAATTTCAATAGATGTTATTTAGAGAATAGATGTTATTTATAGAGATGATATGAGACTGACAATAGCGGAGGATTAAGATGAGAAAAACTAAAATTGTATGTACACTAGGACCTGCTACAGCTGATGACAATGTATTAAAAGAGCTTATGCTTAACGGAATGAACGTAGCACGTTTCAACTTTTCACATGGTGATCATGAAAGCCACAAGCACACTTTCGATCGTATCGTAAACATGAGAAATGAATTAGGACTTCCAGTAGCAGCATTACTTGATACAAAAGGTCCAGAAATTCGTGTAGGTAAATTCAAAGAAGGTAAAGTAGAACTTAAAACAGGCGGAACACTTGTACTTACAACAAGAGACGTAGAAGGTACAGCAGAACTCGCACACGTTAACTACAAAGATCTACCAAAAGATGTTCATACAGGATCAGCAATCTTACTTGATGATGGTCTTATTGAATTATCAGTAGTAAAAGTAGAAGATACAGATATCACATGTAAAATCATGAACAGTGGTATGCTTTCAAATAACAAAGGTGTAAACCTTCCAGATGCTAAATTATCAATGCCATTCATTAGTAAGAAAGATAGAGAAGATATCATCTTCGGTATCAAGACTGGTTACGACTTTATCGCAGCATCATTCACAAGAACTGCAGAAGATATCTTAGAAATCAGAAAGATTCTTAAAGAGTACGACTGCCATTCAATCAACATCATCGCTAAGATCGAAAACAGAGAAGGTGTTGACAATATCGACGAAATCATCCGTGTAGCAGATGGTATCATGGTAGCTCGTGGTGACATGGGTGTTGAAATTCCATTAGAAGAAGTACCAGCACTTCAAAAGAAAATCATCAAGAAAACAGTAGCAGCAGGTAAGCAAGTTATCACAGCAACACAAATGCTTGATTCTATGATGAAAAACCCACGTCCTACACGTGCGGAAACAAATGACGTTGCGAACGCTATCTACGATGGTACAAGCGCAATCATGCTTTCAGGAGAGACTGCAGCAGGTGCATACCCAATCGAAGCGTTAAAAATCATGTCTCGTATCGCTGTTCAAACAGAAGGCGACATCGATTACAAAAAACGTCTTAAAAATAGCCGTGAAGAAGCAGCTGTAAGTGTTACAAACTCTATTTCATACTCAACATGTACTGCAGCAGATGACTTAGATGCAACAGCGATCATCACAGTTACAAAATCAGGCAGAACAGCACGTATGATTTCAAAATACAGACCTACATCTCCAATCATTAGCTGTACAACATCAGAAAGCAGCTACCGTCATTTAGCACTTGTATGGGGTGTTCAACCAGTAATGATGGAAACAAAAGAAAAAGAAGAAGATGTATTTGATGCAGCGAAAGAAGTAGCTGAAGCAACAGGTCTTGTAAAGAGTGGCGATTTAGTCGTTCTTACAGGTGGATTCCCACTAGGTGTATCAGGAACAACAAACATGATGAAAGTTGATGTAGTTGGTAACATCTTAGCATCTGGACAAGGTATCTCAGGCAAGCAAGTATGTGGAAACCTTTGTGTATGTAAGACAGAAGAAGAAGCAAAAGCTAAATTCCAAGATGGTGATATCTTAGTAGTACCTTCAACATCAAACGAATTATTCCCACAAATCAAAAAAGCAAGTGGTCTGATTACAGAACAATCAGGTAGCAACTCACATGGTGCTATTGTTGCCCTTGCTATGGATATTCCAGTTATCGTTGGTGTAGATAACGCAACAGAAATCTTAAAGTCAGGTGCAACAGTACTCTTAGATGCAGTAAGAGGTGTTGTAGCTCACGCTGAATAAGAACTATTTTAGGCCCCCTAGCGATGCTAGGGGGTTTTAGTGCTTGACGGCAGGATAGTAATATAGATAAAATAGAACTAAGCTTAGAGAGAAGGAGGGGGATTAAATGCTTGAAGAACTAAAAACGTTTATGCAAGTTGTAAACTATGAAAACTTTACGAAGGCAGCTAAGAAAGTGAATCTATCTCAACCTACAGTTAGTCTACATATAAAAAGACTGGAGCAGTATTTTAATACAACGCTTATTGAACGTTCAAGCAAAAGTAAGCAAGTCATCATAACCAAGCAAGGAAAGCTTCTGTATGAACGAGGTCAAGAGATTATAAAGCAAATAGAAGATGTAAAAATGGCCATAGCCTGCAGTGAGAATCAAGTAGGGGGGCAGCTCATCGTAGGAGCTAGTAAGACAATAGGAGAGCATTTTTTACCCAAAATCCTTAAAGCATTTTCGGATAAGTATCCTCATTTACATATAGAAGTAATGATTGAAAATACAGCAAATGTATGCGAGAAAGTAAAAGAAAGACAAGTGGATATAGGTATCATAGAAGGCACGGACCCTCACTACGACTTCGAGAGAGGCTATATATGCGGCGATAAGATGGTGCTAGCTGTAAGTAATGATTCACACCTTATAGCAGAGCCACGGCTCATGGAGGCCCTACAAGATCAAGTCTGGATCAGTAGAGAAGCAGGTTCGGGGACACAGGAGTATCTAGAAAGCTTCCTTGAAGAAAATACGATCAAACCTAAAAACAAGATGGTATTCAATAGTAACTTTGCTGTACAAGAAGCTGTAAAAAATGGACTGGGTATTACCCTCATCTCAGAATACGTAGTAGGGCATGCAGTGGCAGATAAGGAGATTACAGTATTACCTTTAGATGAAGAATGTACACGTAAATTTTCCTACATACTACCGAAGCATACAGAAGTAACACCTGCGACAGCAGCCTTTATGGAAGTATTGAAAGAACTAAGATAAAGAAGATAACAAAAGAGCCACACCCCAGGAGGTGTGGCTCTTTTGTTATCCAAGTTTCTTATCGAGGAAAGTCCAAGCTTTCCAAGCGAAGGCTCCCCAACCGATAAAGATTGCTAAGAAAAGAATGGGGTGACTTGTATTTGGTTTGATAGAATCTGTTGCATAGAAGATTTTTTCCCAACCAGGAATATCTGTATAATAGTAAGATCCAGGACCAAAGTTCAAGCCTTCAATAAGACCAATGTCGTTTTTCATAATGTAAATCGCACAGCAAATGACGATTAAGAAGAAGACAAGTGTTATGCGATTGAGATATTTGATACATTTTTCACGGTTCATTAAAGTACACCCCATTTTTTTATAAATAAAATTAGATTAAATTAAGCAATGATGTTTGGAATTGGAAGGAAGATACCACTTAATAATAACCATGCAACGAAGAGGGTTAAAACTAAGTTGAATACTTGACCTATTACATAAAGTGTTAAAGGTTTACCACCTTGCATCTGAGCAGCCATCTCTTTGAAGTTTGTCTCAAGACCGATACTTACGAATGCAAGACAGAAGCACCATCCTTTAAAGCCACCGATACTCTTAAGTACAGCTTTTGTAGCTTCTGTACCAGCCATTGGCTCTACTACGAAAGAGAAGATAAGAGATGCAATGATGAAACCAAGGATGAATTTAGGGAATCTATGCCAGATCTCAGAAACACCTACTGAAGACTTAGATGTGTTATCTACTTTTGTTGTAAAGAAGATTGCTACAGCGAAAGCGATGAAACCGATAAGGATGTTTTGAATCATTTTAACTAAAGCAGCAACTTGTGCAGCTACAGGACCAAGTGCTTCACCAGCAAGTACAACAGCACCAGTAGAGTCTACTGTACCACCGATCCATGCACCACCAACAAGTGGGTCTAAGCCTAACCATTTACAGATGAAAGGCATTGTAACCATCATCACAACAGTGAAGATAAGAGAAAGACCAACAGCGAAAGTTAAATCATTCTTTTTACCTTTACAAGCAGCAGCAGCAGCGATAGCAGCTGAAGTACCACATACTGAAGTAGCACATGCAATGATCATAACCATTGCTTTATTACCCATCTTTAAGAATTTCGTACCAAAGAGCCACATGAAGATGATAACAACTGGTGTTACAAGCCAAGCGATTCCAAGTCCATAAATACCAAATTCAGCAATATTTGAGAAGAGTACCTCAGCACCCATAATAACAAGACCTGTTTTTATATAGAACTCAGTTTGAATAGCAGGCTTAAGCCAGTTTGGTGTTTTGACTGTGTTACACACAAGCATACCTACAAGAAGTGCCCAGAAAGCGTATTCAAGGTAGTTCTTCATTGTAACTTGGCTAGCTAATGTATAAGCAAGTAAGGCAAGTGCAAAAACACCAGCAAAACCAGCAATAAACTTACCAGGTTTTTTTTCCATAAAAACTGTACCAAGTACAAAAAGTGCAGCCAAGATAATAAAGGTAATAACGAGTCCAGGTAAAACACCGGATTTTGCAAAAGCTGCCAGTACGTTTGGTACCTCTTCTGTTCCCCAAGTTGGTACCTTAGTTGATTTAAAACTAAATGCACCAGTTAAAGTACTGATAAGTCCGACTGCGATAACGATAAAGCCCAGCCATATAGCCCACCAGTCTTCGTTTTTGTACAGATCAGATAGTCTAAATTTACTTGCAACAACTAAATCATTTGTTTCTTGCTTTAATTCACTCATAAAAGCCCCCTCATAAATTAGTAAGTATAAAGCTTAGTGTTATTTTTAACGTTAAAAAAATAACAATTCATATCTATAAGTTAACATATGTTTAAAAAAGTAGTCAAGTATACAAACTAAACATAAAACAATTATCGTAATTGTGCAGAAAAACATAACATAGACTAATAAAATAAAAAACTAGAATATTTAGTTAAAAAAACTACAATTAAAGAAAAGGGATTTGGGAGTAATAACAACCATTAACTTTATTAATGGTTACCATTAATAAAGTTAATGGTAAAGTGGGAGAGATTTGGTGCCAATGGAAAGAAATTATGGTAAACTAAATAAGCGTTATATATTTAACAAAGAACGATAAGATTTATTAATAACAACTATCATGATATTAAATAGTAAACTAGGGCAAACCTATATGAAATCTTACTATTTAAGTATATAATCAAAATTAAATGTTCAGCCAAATTTGTTACATTATTAGCAGACTAGGAAGGACTAAGTGAAATGGAGGGTCAATAATGGGCTATAAATTAAGCTTTGAAACAGTTAATGGTCTCTTTGAAGAATTACAAAAAGAGTACAAAATTTATGCACCAAAAAGATTTGCAAAAGCAGGACGCTACTCAGATCAAGACATTATTAGATACGCGGAAGTAAAGAGCGTAGAAGAGATTGTATTTGATGAGAAATCAGATTACTCTGCTAAAGAAGTAGTAACACCAATTACACAAACACTATTCTACTTCACAGAAGATGAATACCGTGAAAGCAAAATCCATGACAAGAAAATCTTAATCTTTGCTAGACCTTGTGACATCAATGCACAAAAGAATCAAGATAAAATCTTCTTACAAAATGGGTTTGAAGATACTTTCTACAAGCGTATGAGAGAGAAAGTACATTATGTAATGATGGAATGTACAACTGGTTGGGACACATGTTTCTGTTGTTCAATGGGAACAAACAAAACAGAAGATTATGCTTTAGCAGTAAAAGTTGAAGATGGTCAAGCTGTATTCAACGTAAAAGATGAAGCATTCGCTACATACTTTGCTGGTCAAGAAGAAACTAACTTCGACGTTAAATTCGTTGAGAAAAACGAAGTAGAAGTTAAGATTCCTACTATTCCAAACAAAGAAGTTCTTAACGAACTGAAAAAACACGATATGTGGAAAGAATATAACAAACGTTGTGTAGGTTGTGGTAGCTGTACAATCGCATGTAGCACATGTACATGTTTCACAACAACAGATGTTATGTACAACGAAAATGGGAAAATCGGTGAAAGAAGAAGAACAGCAGCATCTTGCCAAGTTGCAGGATTTGATGAAATGGCTGGTGGACATGACTTCAGACATACAATCGCAGATCGTTACAGATACAAAACACTTCACAAGATTCACTCATACAATGAAGCATTCGGCGAAGGCCATATGTGTGTAGGTTGTGGTAGATGTACATCAAGATGTCCAGAGTTTATCTCATTTACAGCAACAATTGAAAAAGTAGCAAAAGCTGTAGAAGAAATCTGTGGAGGTGACAAATAATGCATAACGAATTAATGCCAATCGCTTGTCAAATTCTTGAATTCAAACAAGAGTCAATAACAGAATTTACAATTAAAGTAGCAACAGGTGACCTTAAAGTAGAGCATGGTCAATTCTGTCAGTTATCACTTCCTAAGATCGGTGAATGTCCAATCTCTGTAAGTGATTACGGTGATGGCTGGATGGATTTCACAATCCGTGCAGTTGGTAAAGTAACAGATGAAGTATTCAAACTTCAAGCTGGAGATACAATCTTTATTCGTGGTGCATACGGCAAAGGTTGGCCAGTAGAACAATTCAAAGGCAAAAACGTAGTCGTTATTGCTGGTGGTACAGGTGTAGCTCCAGTAAGAAGTATGCTAAACAAATTTGTTGCTGAAGAAGGTTATGCTGAAAGCGTAAACTTAATCGCTGGTTTCAAAGATGAAAATGGTATTCTTTTCAAAGAAACACTTAAAGTGTGGGAAGAAAAGTTCAATACAATTTATACATTAGATAGAGATGAAAAAGAAGGCTTCAGAACAGGTCTTGTAACAAAATTCATCGAAGAAATTCCATTCAAAGACTTCGGAGACAACTACGAAGTAGTAATCGTTGGACCTCCAATGATGATGCACTTCACAGGTCTTGAGTGTAAGAAGCAAGGTATTCCAGAAGAAAAAATATGGGTATCTTTCGAAAGAAAAATGTCATGCGCAATTGGTAAATGTGGACACTGCCGTATCGACGAGACATATGTATGTCTTGAAGGACCAGTATTCAACTATACTGTAGCGAAGAACTTAATAGACTAGGGGGCCACCATTTATGAATCATGATATTGATGTAAAAGCAACCAGAATAAACTGCTACCGTCAATCTAAAGTAGCAGGCGAATTCATGTTACAATTACGTGTTCCTGGATCAATCATTGATGCAAAACACTTAGAAGCGGTACAACATATCGCACAAACTTGGGGAGATGGCACATTCCACGTAGGTATGAGACATACTCTTAATATCCCAGGTATCAAATACCCAAGCGTTCCAGAAGTAAATGAATACATCAACACATACATCAAAGAAGTAGAAGTTGTAGAGTGTGATGTTGAAATGGAAACATGCGGTAAAGGTTATCCAACAATCGGTGCACGTAACATTATGGCATGTATCGGTAACACACACTGTATCAAAGCGAATGTAAATACACATGAGCTTGCTAAAAAAATCGAAAAAGAAGTATTCCCAAGTCACTACCACATCAAGACAACAGTAGCTGGATGTCCAAATGACTGTGCGAAAGCTCACTTCAACGATTTCGGTGTAATCGGTATTGCTAAAATGGAATACGATGCAGATCGTTGTATCGGTTGTGGTGCATGTGTTGAAGCATGTGATCACCATGCAACACGCGTACTTAAACTTAACAACCAAGGTAAGATCGACAAAGATACATGTTGTTGTGTAGGTTGTGGTGAGTGTGTACTTGCTTGTCCTACAAGCGCATGGACACGTAACGAAAAGAAATTCTACCGCATTATGATCGGTGGACGTACAGGTAAGCAATACCCACGTATGGGTAAAATGTTCGCTAACTGGGTAACAGAAGATGTAGTACTTGCAATATTCAGAAACTGGCCAAAGTTCTCTGCATGGGCACTTGATTACAAGCCAGTATACTTACACGGTGGACACTTAATTGATAGAGCTGGATACATCAAGTTCAAAGAACTTATCCTTGAGGGAATCGAACTTAATCCAGAAGCACAAATCGCTGAACGTATTTACTGGGTTGAAGATGAAAAACGTGCAAATATCAACTTAAGACCAATCAACAAACATAGAGGTGCAGGTCCAGGTAGCCAAGACGGACATCACTAATTCATACAGAGGGACATTATAGCGTGCGGCTATAATGTCCTTTTTTTTCTTTTAGCAAAGGAGGATATAAGGATAGAAGTAGAAAATACTTCGAAAAGTATAAGTTACTTGTATTCTTATGTAGAACTTTAGAAACAAAACATCTTAGAAAAGATGATAAAAATTGGTAAATCAGCTATAATAAAAGAGTAGAAATGGGCTAAGAGGTGTGTCATGGAAATAGCAGTCATCGGGGTCAATCATTTAACAGCCCCTATTCAAATTAGGGAACAAGTATCGTTTACAGATACACAAAAAATAGAAGTATTGAATCAATTACTAGATTACAATGTGAGAGAAGCGGTGGTGCTTTCCACATGCAATCGAAGTGAAATCTATATATGCAGTGAGCATATTGAAAGCAAGATAGCGTGTGTAAGTACGGTGTATCATGACTTCTCAAAAGCTATAGGATTAGAGACCTATATGTTTGTGAAAAAAGGTGAAGAAGCCATCAGACATCTGTACCGTGTGGCAGCAGGGCTTGATTCCATTGTACTAGGAGAAGACCAGATTCTAGGGCAAGTGAAGGATGCACAGGAGTTTGCTATGGAACTAGGGGCTAGTGGTAAAGTACTGAACAAATGCTTCAGAGAAGCTATCACAACAGCAAAGCATATCAAGGCAGAGATGAAGATATCCGAATACCCTCTTTCTATAAGTTATATAGGTGTTAAATGTCTGAGACAACAAATGGGTACACTAGAAGGGGCCACAGGGCTCTTGATTGGTGCTGGCAAGATGAGTAAGCTCGCACTGAATCATCTGTATGAAGAAGGCGTGGATACCATTTATATTGCTAACCGTACCTGTAAAAAAGCAGAGGACTTGAAAGAGCAGTATGAGCATATCGTACCTATTCCTTATGAAAAACGTTATGAAATCATGAGAGAAGTAGACTTTGTCATTACATCCACAGCTTCACCTCACTTGGTGGTGAAAGAAAGAGAGATGCCAGAGCTTACGAAGCATCTCTATATGCTAGATATCGCCTTACCAAGAGATATCGAAGAAAGTATAGGTGGCCATGAACACGTCCATTTATATGATATAGATGACTTACAGTATATTGCAGACCATAATACGGCAAAGCGAGAGGCATTAGCCGAAGAAGCGGCTAGTGTGGTAGAAGCAAATTTAAGAGAACTGATGCTATGGTTACAGACCATCAAGATAGACCCGACCATCAAGTCGTTACATGACCGTTGTGATGAAATCCAAGAAGATACAATGGCATACATCAGACGTAAGACTAATCTAAGTACCAAAGAAGAAAAGATAGTAGAGAAAATGCTCATGAGTTCCTTGAAAAGACTTATCAGGGAACCTATCCATAACTTAAAGGAACTGCAAGACCAAGAAAAACAAGAAACGTACAATGAGATAATCAAAGAATTATTTGAACTCTAAAGGTTGTAGGCTATATAAAGAAGAGATGACAGAGATAGAAAAGAGGAACACCAATGGAAATTATTGTAGGAACAAGAGGAAGTAAATTAGCACTTACCCAGACAAAGTGGGTTATTACACAACTAGAAGAAAAACATCCTGAAGTTACATTTACTATAAAAATCATTAAGACTAAGGGAGACCTAATTCAGAATGTCGCTCTTGATAAAATAGGTGATAAAGGCGTTTTTGTAAAAGAAATAGAAGAGCAGCTTTTGAAGGGGGATATTGATATCGCTATTCATAGTATGAAGGATATGCCGAGTGAGGTAACCCCGGGCCTTATGTTTGCGAAGACACCCATAAGAGAAGACCGTAGAGATGCATTAGTCCTTAGAACAACTATAAAAACAATAGAAGACCTACCGCAAGGTGCGACGATTGGGACAGGCAGTAAGCGTCGTAAATATCAGCTACTCGAAGTGAGACCTGACTTAAATATTGTACCAATTAGAGGGAATATTGATACACGTATTGCAAAGATAGAGACTGAGAATCTAGATGGTGTAGTACTAGCAGCAGCAGGCTTACATCGTGCAGATATGGCGCATCACATTAGTTACTATCTACCAGAAGAGATGGTGGTACCAGCACCAGCACAGGGAGCGTTAGGTATCCAGTTAAGAGAAGCAGATGAACGTGTAAGCACACTTGTAGAAGCTATTCAGTGCCCACACGATGAGATTGAAGTACAAGCAGAAAGAGCCTTCTTAAAAGGGGTAGATGGTAGTTGCCATATACCGATGGGGGCATCTGCACACCTTGAAGACGGGACGTTACGTCTCATCAGTGTATTTGGCGATGAAGAAGGCCAAGTACTCACACAAAAGGCAGTGGAAAGACCATGTACGACAGAAGAAGAAGCAAGAGCGATTGGTTATGAACTTGCAAGAGATGTGATGGAGGAAATGAAGCGCTATGAAAGGTAAAGTATATTTAGTAGGTGCAGGCCCAGGCGATTATGGGTTATTAACATTAAAAGGCTTAGAATGCATTAAGAAAGCGGATGTAATCGTTTATGACCGCTTGGCAAATGAAGATTACTTAAAAGAAGCAAAACCAGGATGTGAATACATCTACGTAGGTAAAGTATCTAGCAATCATACCTTAACACAAGATGAAATCAATCAAGTGATTATGGAAAAAGCGAAGGCAGGCAACATTGTCACAAGACTAAAAGGGGGAGACCCATATGTCTTTGGACGTGGTGGTGAAGAAGGTGAGTACTTACTTCAGCATGGCGTACGCTTCGAAGTCGTACCAGGGATTACTTCGGCTATTGGTGGTCTTTGCTATGCAGGGATTCCTATTACCCATAGAGACTATACCTCTTCATTCCACGTGGTAACAGGCCACTTAAAGGATGATGAAAACACAAGTATTAACTGGAATGCTTTGGCACATATGGGAGGGACCATTGTCTTTCTGATGGGTGTATCAAACTTAGCTAAGATTTGTAGTAATCTTATGGCTGAAGGTATGGCTGGTACAACCAGTGCGGCAGTGATTAACTGGGCGACTAGACCGAATCAAAAGGTCGTGACAGGTAACTTAGAAACGATTTGTGAAGTCGTTGAAAAGAACGGCATTACTTCACCAAGTCTTATTGTTGTAGGCGAAGTCGTGAAACTACGTGAGAAGCTTAACTTCTTCGAAGAGAAGCCACTTTTTGGCCAAACAATCGTTACGACACGTGCTAGAGCACAGAGCAGTACTCTGAAAGGTAAGCTTCAAGAACTAGGTGCAAAGGTGATTGAATTCCCAACAATCTGCATCAAACCATTAGAAGACCAGACCAAGCTTCAGCAAGCTATAGCACACTTAGAGGCGTATACTTACCTTGTATTTACAAGCCAAAATGCAGTAAGCATCTTCTTTGAAGAGCTGTATGCAGCTGGTAAGGATGCAAGAGCATTAGGTGACGTATGTGTAGTAGCAGTAGGGAAGGCTACTAAGGACACACTGAAGCAGTATGGCATACTAGCAGATAAGATGCCAGAACGCTTCATAGCAGAAAGTGTATGTGACTTACTAGAAAGTGAGCTTACAGACACCGATAAGATTCTTATTCCAAAAGCTACAAAGACCAGAGACGTGATTCAGGAAAGACTGAGCAAGTACTGTGAAGTAGAGGAAGTAGAAGTATACGAAAATGTGATAGATGATTCACCAAAAGACGGCATTATCCGTAGCCTAGAAAAAGGTGAAATTGATGCCATCACGTTTACAAGTGCATCCACAGTAAAGAACTTTATGACACTTGTAGGTGATGAACATAAAGAAAAATTAGCAGGTATCCAAATGGTATCTATAGGTGCTATTACTTCAGAAACAATGAGAAATGCAGGGCTTCAAGTAGATGTGGAGCCAGCACAGTCGACCATAGATGAAATGATTCAAGCAATGCTTACAAAACGAGGTGAAGAGAAATGCGAGTAAGACCAAGACGTTTACGTATGAATAAAGCTATTCGTAGCATGGTTCGTGAGACAAGTTTATCTGTAAATGACCTGATCTACCCAATCTTTGTGGTAGAAGGGGAAGGAATCAAACACGAAATCCCATCTTTAGAAGGCATTTATCACTTTTCGATAGATAAGCTAGAAGAAGAAATCAAAGAAGTGATGGCACTTGGCATTAAGGGCATTATCTTATTTGGAGTACCAGAAGCCAAAGATAGTTGTGGGAGCGAAGCGTATAGTGATACAGGTATTGTTCAGCAAGCTATTCGCAAAGTAAAAAGTATTGCCCCGGAAATGTATGTCATCACAGACGTATGTATGTGCCAATACACAGACCATGGTCACTGTGGCATCCTCACAGAAAAAGGTGAAGTGGATAATGATACCACTTTAGAATACTTAAGTAAAATCGCTATCAGCCATGCCAAAGCAGGTGCAGATATGGTAGCACCATCAGATATGATGGATGGTCGTATTGCACATATGAGAGATAGTCTGGATGCCAGAGATTTAACTCATATTCCAATTATGTCTTACAGTGCCAAGTACGCATCAAGTTTCTATGGCCCATTCCGTGCGGCAGCACACTCAGCACCAGCTTTTGGGGATCGTAAGACATACCAAATGGATATGGCAAATTCAGACGAAGCTGTACGTGAGATGGCATTAGATATCGAAGAAGGTGCAGACATTATCATGGTGAAGCCTGCTATGAGTTATCTGGATATTATACGACGTGCCAAAGATCAATTTAACGTACCTATTGCAGCTTACAATGTAAGTGGAGAGTACGCGATGCTTAAAATGGCAGTGAAGAATGGCTTGATGAATGAGAATGTTATCTTTGAAAGCCTCCTATCAATTAAGCGTGCAGGTGCAGATATGATTATCACTTACTTTGCAAAAGATATGGCAAAACAACTTCAGGAGGGACATTATGAAGCATACTAAATCAAAAGCACTTTTTGAAGAAGCGAATAAGTATATACCAGGTGGGGTGAATAGCCCTGTAAGAGCTTTCAAATCAGTAGGAATCGACCCTATCTTTATCGAAAAAGCACATGGCTCAATCATCGAAGATGTGGATGGTAATGCGTATATCGATTACATTTGTTCATGGGGGCCACTTATCTTAGGGCATAGGAATGAGATGCTTATGGAAGGTGTGGTAGAAGCCATTGCACGTGGGACAAGTTACGGTGTACCTACAGGTATCGAAGTAGAGATGGCAAAACTCATCGTAGAAGCCTACAAATGCATCGATCAGGTGCGTATGGTTAACTCAGGTACAGAAGCGACAATGAGTGCACTACGTGTAGCGAGAGGTTATACAGGACGCAACAAAATCCTTAAGTTTGAGGGATGCTACCATGGCCATTCAGATGCCCTTCTCGTGAAGTCTGGCTCAGGCACCATTACTTATGGTGTACCTACAAGCCCAGGTGTACCAGCAGACGTGGTTAAAGATACACTTGTAGCAAGATACAACGATGTAGAAGGCTTAAGAGAAGTCTTTGAAGCCAATAAGAATGAGATAGCAGCAGTTATCGTAGAGCCAATCGGTGGCAATATGGGTGTGGTACCAGCAGATCAAGCTTTCTTAGAAGAACTTCGCAAGCTTACATTAGAAGCAGGCACAGTCCTTATATTTGATGAAGTCATCACAGGCTTTAGAATAGCATATGGCAGTAGCCAAGAGTACTTCGGTATCCAACCAGATATGGTATGCTTCGGCAAGATTATCGGGGGTGGCCTTCCAGTAGGTGCCTACGGTGGGAAGAAGGCAATCATGGATATGGTATCACCAGTGGGGCCAGTGTACCAAGCAGGTACATTATCAGGGAATCCACTAGCGATGTATATGGGCAAGAAGCAATTAGAGTACTTAAGAGACAATCCTAATGTGTATACAGAACTAGAAGAAAAAGCGACATACCTTGAAGCAGGTATCAAAGCGAGCCTAGAAAAGCTAGGACTTAACTATACAGTGAACCGTGCAGGTTCTTTAGTGTGCTTATTCTTTACAGAAAGCAAAGTTACAAATTTCGAAGAAGCGATGACTTGCAATGTAGATACTTTCAATCGTTACTTCAAGGCATTACTTGACCAAGGAATACTTATCGGACCAGCACAGTATGAAGCCATGTTCTTATCTACAGCCCATACAAAAGAGCAGTTAGATACAACACTTAGTGTGATTCATAACGCCCTCAAGCAAGCACACGATATGGCGTAGCATCTATGTATCCAGCGATGCTTAATGTAGAGGGGAAGTGCATCACCATTATAGGTGGTGGAAAAGTAGCGTATCGCAAGGCGAAGGTACTCCTTAGTTTTGGGGCAAAGCTAAGGGTAATTTCCCCAGCATTCGAAGCGGCATTTGAAAAGCTAGAAGGGGATATCGCCTTGGTTAAGCGATGCTTTGGTGAGGTAGAAGAGGAGCTTAGGGGAAGTTTTATCGTTATTGCAGCCACCAATGAACGTGGATTAAATGAGCAGATAGGTAAGTATTGTGATACCCATCACATACTGTGTAATGTCATCGATGATAAGCACTTATCCAGCTTTATCGTTCCCGCTTATATCAAAAGAGGTGATCTCATTTTGAGTGTATCCACCAATGGGCATAGCCCTTCTTTGACAAAGAAAATCAAAGAAGAACTGGCAGAGATGTATGATGAAAGTTATGGGGAATACGTGGCAATGCTTGGGCGGATGAGAGAGAGAATACTACAAGACATCACCGATGAAACGTCCAAGCGGCAGCAGTTGCATCACCTTATAGAGATGGATTTAGAGGAGCTTAGAGCTTATGAAAAAAGCTATATTAATGGTTAGTTTTGGTACCAGTCATCTGGAGCAGTTAGAAAGGTCTATCCTTTCAGTGGGCGAAGCAGTGACAGCAGCATATACTGAACAAACGGTGTACAATGCATTTTCTTCAGAGATGCTTAGAGAGAAACTACGAAAAGTGCACGGCAAAGAGATACTAGGTGTTTCGCAGGCCTTCGAACTATTTGAAGAAGAAGGTTATGAAGAAGTAACGGTACAGCCACTGCATCTATTAGGTGGGAAAGAGTATGAGAAAGTAAAGGAAGTATGCGAGAACGCTAATGCGAGCTTTCACATAAGGCTAGGTAAGCCACTACTTGATGAAGAAAGAAATTATAAATGGCTTACGGCGTACTTGAAAAGCAAGGAGCAAGAACAGCGGTTTCTACTGGTGTTAGGCCACGGCACGACTCATGAAGCAAACAGTGCGTATGAAAAGCTTGAGGGGTATATGCAGGAAGCGGACATACAGGGCGCGGTTTTAACTTTACACCAGTTAGAGCATATAGAAGTACTGGTAGAAGCGGTGAAGAAAAGGCAGATGCACAAAATCACCATTCTACCCTTGATGTTAGTAGCAGGGAATCATGTGGTACAAGAAATATTAGGAATTGAGCAACATAAATGGCAGGGAGCCCTGATGGCCAATGGGTTAGAGGTAGAAGTCATCACATCAGGCTTAGGGGAAGTGCCAGAGATTAGAAAGCTTTTTATACAACATATCAAAGAAGCCAAATCACTTAAGTAGAAAAGTGGTTTGGCTTTTTTTAGTAGTCAGAAAAATAATACTATTAATAATAAGTTTACAATCATACAATAACAAAAAGGGTAAAATAATGGTATAATGATACCAGGTAGATTAAGACTAGGGAGAGTGGCACAAAATGAAAGCAGAGACATTTTATTTTGAAGGAAAAGAACAATTACAAGTGCATGTTTACAAATGGATGCCAGAAGACGGAACCATAAAA
The DNA here is from genome assembly GCA_051656485.1 of Cellulosilyticaceae bacterium. Classification (GTDB taxonomy): domain Bacteria; phylum Bacillota; class Clostridia; order Lachnospirales; family Cellulosilyticaceae; genus JBOFDK01. The sequence continues at coordinate 4,158 of JBOGBZ010000004.1, read as the reverse complement.
GGTATCGTGCAGATCGCTCACGGAATGGCAGAGACTGCAGCACGCTATGAAAGATTTGCAAATTACCTTACACAGAATGGTTATGTGGTGTATGCCAATGACCATAGAGGTCATGGTAAAACGGCGAATGAGCTGGAGAATCTAGGCTACTTAGGAAAAAGAGCAGGCTTTCAGTATTTAATAGAAGATATGTATACCCTAACCAAAATTATTAAAAATAGCTATCCAGATATGCCGATTTTCTTATTCGGTCATAGCATGGGCTCTTTTGCGACACAAGAATACATCATGCATTATGGGGAATGCTTAAAAGGTGCTATCTTATCAGGAAGTAATGGAAAGCAAGGAGTCGCAGTAGATGCAGGACTTTTAGTAGCCAAAAGAGAAATCAAGAAACACGGAAGAAAAGCACAGAGTTCGCTATTAGATAAATTAATATTTGGAAGTTATAATAAGCAGTTCAAGCCAAACCGCACCAACTTTGATTGGCTCAGTAGAGATCACAAGGAAGTGGATAAGTACATCCAAGACCCTTACTGCGGTACAATCTTTACAGCAGGATTCTTCTACGATCTCTTAAGTGAGCTGAAGTATATCGAAGAAAAAGAAAATATTTATAAGATTCCTAAACAATTGCCTATCTATATTTTCTCTGGGAATCAAGACCCTGTTGGCAAAAATGGAAAAGGCATTGTCACACTCTTTAAGGCATACCAAGATGCAGGGCTTCGCCATGCAAGTTATAAGCTTTATGAGGGGGGACGCCATGAGATGCTTAACGAAGTCAATCGAGATGAAGTGATGGCAGATGTATTGGCATGGATTGAGAAATGGAATAACTAAGCAAGCACCCCTATATTTATAGGGGTTTTATTTTTGGAAAAAGCTATGCTACAATAAAACAAGTTAAAAAAAGGGGTGGAAAGATGAAGGAAGCTATCAAACTATTAGTAGTAGAAGATGACCTAGCGATTAATGAACTTTTGTGTGACTTACTAAGAAGAGAAGGCTATACAGTGCGAGGCGCTTATTCAGGAACAGAAGCGAAGATGTGTGTACAACTAGAAGAGTATCACTTGATTTTACTAGACCTTATGCTACCAGGAATGACAGGTGAGGAGCTTATCGTTGATTTGAGAAAAGATAAAATGATGCCGATCATTGTCATATCAGCAAAAGTAGGACAAGATACCAAGATAGAAGCCTTGAAAATGGGAGCAGATGACTTTATGAGTAAGCCCTTTGATACAGCAGAGGTCATTGCGAGAGTAGAGGCACAGCTACGTAGGTATACTGTCTTTTCTCAAGTGGTAGAATCGAAGGTCTATAAGCATAAGAATTTGCAGCTAGACGTAGATGGGGCAAAGGTAAGCATAGATAGTAATGAAGTGGCATTGACCGCTAGAGAGTACAAAATCCTTGAGCTTTTGATGAGTTATCCAAAGAAAGTATTTACCCGTGCCAATTTGTTTGAGCATGTATGGAATGATGAGTTTCTAGGAGATGACAATACTGTGAATGTACATATAAGCAACTTGCGAAATAAGCTTGGAAAAGTAGATGCGGGGACAGAGTACATACAGACTGTGTGGGGCATTGGCTTTAAGATGCATGATGAAAATTAAGACTTTCTTAATGTTTGCTTAAGTGGATATTGATGTTTGAGGGATAGAATAAATACAAACATCAAATCAAGGAGGAAAGAATAATGAGGGAAGTCATACTTCAAACACGAGATTTAACCAAAATATATGGAAGCCATACAGCTGTCGATAAGGTAAACTTAAACGTTGCTAAAGGTGAGATTTACGGTCTAGTAGGAAAGAATGGGGCGGGGAAGACCACCATTATGAAGATGCTTACGGGGCTTATTGAAACACAAGGTGGGGAGATAGAGTTATTCGGTAAAAGCTATATCGATGACTTGAACAAAGCACGTATACGTACAGGGATGATTATCGAGACACCAGCTTTTTATCCTTATCTTTCAGCTAAGAAAAATCTAGAGTACTACCGTATACAAAGAGGCATAGCAGATAAAACATGTGTGGACCAAGTACTTCAGCAAGTAGGCTTAGGTGATGTGGGTAACAAGAAGTTTAAGCAGTTTTCATTAGGTATGAAACAACGCTTAGGATTGGCACTAGCCATTATGGGAAGTCCAGATTTATTGATACTCGATGAACCGACGAATGGCCTCGATCCAGAAGGTATCGTGGAAGTGAGGGAGACTTTGCTAAAGCTTAATAGAGAAAGAGGTGTCACGATCCTTATCTCAAGTCATATCCTTGATGAGCTTTCAAAGTTTGCGACTTGCTATGGCTTTATGAAAGAAGGCAAACTTGTAGAAGAAATTACGGCTAAGTCGATAGAGGAAAAATGTAGACATCATCTCTTGGTACGTGTAGATGACCCAGGAAAAGCAAGTGTCATTCTGGAGGAACAACTAGGATGTACAGGCTATGAAATCCATGAAGGCAATGAAATCAAAGTTTATGAGCATATGGATACCCCAGAAAAGGTTACACATATGCTGGTGACAGGTGGAGTTATGGTATCAGGGATTCAGGTGATAGGAAGTTCCCTTGAGCAATACTTCATGGCATTAGTAGGGGGTGAGCATTGTGTGTAATTATATCAAAGCGGAATTATACCGTAATTTTAATCGCATCTATCTATGGCTCTTTAGTGGTGTGTTTGCACTGGGTAGCATCTTGTTAAATATGATTTTTGCCTATATGAATCATGCTTATCAAAGTGACATTACTTTTAGCATGCTTTTAGAACTAGGCATTATGTGGCTGACAGTGCCAATGTATATAAGTATTGGCTTTATTGAAATAACATCTAGTGAAGAACATAAGTTTCTCACCTTTAAAAATGTTATTGCAGGAGGACTTTCGCGCACAAAAATGTACGTGGGTAAAATGATAACAAGTGTGCTCTTAGCTTTTATAGCAGCAGCAATTATTCTTGTATGTTTCTTTGGAAGTGGAGCCTTGTTATTAGGCGGCGTAGGAGGTGTAGAAACCAGTTTAGGTATGGATTTCTTAGTGCGTTTAGGTACGGCTATACCCCTATGGATTGCGGCAATAGCACTCGGAATGGCACTTAGTCTAGTTATTACATCACCGACAGTTTTAGGGTTTGTTTATATAGGGATTGTTAGTTTTGTTCCAACTATATGCATGGTGATTGAAATGCTTGTATGGGAAGGGATAGGAAGAGTTACAGACTTGACTTTTATGGCGCAATTAAGTCGCGTGGCAGATAAGATGGTGCCGTTTACAGATTGGCATATACCGGCATTCCTAGGTGTGTTACAAACACTTTTATTTGTAGCCATAGGTCTTAGTATCGTCAAGAAATTGCGCTTTAAGTAAGAGGGTAGTGTAAAATATTCTATGAAAAACGAAAGTTGAAAGTTAGGAATACTAAACTACTTCAAAGCAGGCATTCTTTAGAGTTAAAAGCTATTTTTAGACATAAGAAACAACCCTAATCATGGGCGTTTTTGAAAAGTCCGCCACTCTGGACAGTCTCTAAAACGATACAAAAAGAGGTGGACCGACGGCAAAAGAACTCAAAGTAGATTGTTTGGTTGATGCCGTCGGGATTGGTGATTATAGCATCGTTTTAAAGCCAGTCAAGAGCAAGCCCTAGAGGGTGGCTAGCTACGACCTCAAACTATGAATCTAAAGTAGATTATTTATGAGGCATCTTGAACTTGTTGTTTTAGAATAGTTTGTTGACCAAGCCAGATAAGAAGTTGCCATTTAGCAGGCATATTATCGGCGGATGTAAGCTCAGAAACATCATTGAGTACCTTCCAATTAAGGGATTGATGAGGTCTTAAAAAGTTGTAGTAAGCAACCCAAAGAGATACACCATAGTAGGCACCATCGTCACTTCCATAACCACAAGAAACACGATAGGAGGATTTGAAAGTACGGTTTAATCTTTCAACAACCTGTTTGAACCAACGATATTCAGTAGATACTGCATCTTCATTGGTAAGGCCAATCACTTGTATTAAATCGAAAAGCTTATCTTCTCTAAGTTCAAACTGTTGTCTGGCAAGAGGATAGGCGCTGTAGCCATCAGCAACAAAGGTAAGAGCTTTGCCAGGGAATGTTTTAAACTTCTCGAAAGCCATAC
>JBOGBZ010000003.1:0-11141 GCA_051656485.1 Cellulosilyticaceae bacterium | reverse complement strand
GTAGTAACTTGATACTTAAATTTTAAGGTGGCGATGCGCTTAGGGGACACACCCGTTCCCATACCGAACACGTAGGTTAAGACCTAAGCGGCCGATGGTACTTGTCTGGAGACGGACCGGGAGAGTAGGTGGCTGCCTTTTTTTATTGCTTAAAAATATGTAAGGCCCATTGGTCAAGCGGTCAAGACACCGCCCTTTCACGGCGGTAACAGGGGTTCGATTCCCCTATGGGTCATTTAATAACGCGGGATGGAGCAGTTGGCAGCTCGTCGGGCTCATAACCCGAAGGTCACAGGTTCGAGTCCTGTTCCCGCTATTTTTAGAAGCCAGAGATATTGATATATAAATATCTCTGGTTTTTTATGTACGAAAGTACAGAAGGAATAGCTTATCGCAATATGTAAAAAATCTCGAAAAATGTCATTCAATTCATAGTTTTTTTAAGCTAATATAAGTATAGAGTATTTAACTTAGGAGGATTTAAAATGAAAAAATTATCTAAAGTAATCGCATTTGCATTAGCTACTATGGCATTTTCAACTACACTCTTTGCAGCAGAAGCAAAAATTGTAAACGTACAACCAACAAGCAAGATCGTAAACGTACAACCAACAAGTAAAATTGTAAATGTACAACCAACAAGCAAGATCGTAAACGTACAACCAACAAGTAAAATTGTAAATGTACAACCAACAAGCAAGATCGTAAACGTACAACCAACAAGTAAGATCGTAAACGTACAACCAACTAAATAAATATAAACAGGCTACGATTAATGCGTAGCTTTTTTTATTCGCTGCAAGTGGTTATAAAAACTACTTGCAATCATAAACGTAATGATATATAATTGTGTTGAATAAATAGAGTTTATGGAAAAGGGTGAATTTATGAATAATCAAAAAGTCGCAATCCTTGTAGATAGCTGTATCGATATACCTGAGCATGTACGTGAACAATATGGTATGTATCTTATACCTCTTAAGATTCTTTATAAGGATAGAGAGTATTCTGATGGTATTGATATTAGTGCAGAGGAAGTCTATACACGACTAAAAGATGAGATACCTACCACATCTTTGCCTGGGGCAGCAGAGATTACAGACATATTTGATCGTATAAAGGCAGATGGCTATGAGAAGGTACTAGGGATTACACTTTCAAGTGGACTTAGTGGTACGTTTAATCTTGTGACTTTATTAGCGAAAGAATATGAAGGCTTACAAATAGAAGTAATTGATACAAAGAACATAGCAATAGCAGCTGGATTTAATGCCATTCAAGCGGCAAGATACTTAGAAGCGGGTATGAACTTTGAAGAAGTAAGAGATAAAGTGGTAGCAGACATTTACAAGGCTAAAGTATTTTTCTGTGTGGATACACTTGAATACTTACAAAAAGGTGGTCGTATAGGACTTGTGGCATCTGTACTGGGAACAGCACTTAATCTGAAACCTATCATCTCATGTAATGAAGAGGGAATTTATTATAATGTAGCGAAGATTAGGGGAAGAAAGCAGTCTATCCAGAAGGTTGTAGACTTAGCAGTGCAGTATGCAGCTACAGGTAAGAAATATAATGTAGCATTAGCACATGGTGCAGCGGCAGAAGAAGCACAGTCTATCAAAGACAAATTACTAGAAGCACTACCAGGGTGTGATATTTTCTTAGAGGGTCAGATAAGTCCAGTACTAGGTGTACACACAGGGCCAGGACTTATAGGAGTAGCTATCCAACAAATTGATTAATAGAGAGAGGAACTGTATGAAAAGCAGTTCCTCTTTTTTTAGATGCTATAATAAAAGATAGCTTTTAAAGAAGAGTTATGATAAACTACTATAAAATTTCAATCCATGGAGGAATGACAACAATGAATGCTTTTGAAAAATTACAAAGATGCTTAGCATCAGTACGTGAAAAGACAGATTTTGTACCAGAGGTAGCACTTGTCTTAGGATCAGGATTAGGTGATTATGGTTCACAAATAGAAGTAGAAACGACTATTGATTACCATACAATTGAAGGATTCCCTGTATCGACAGTACATGGACATAAGGGAAGATTCATCTTTGGAACAATCGGCAATGTAAAAGTGGTTGTGATGCAAGGGCGTGTACATTACTATGAAGGTTATGAGATGGAAGATGTGGTACTACCAACAAGACTTATGGGTATGATGGGTGCAAAGGTGCTTATGCTAACCAATGCAGCAGGTGGCGTGAATTATACATATAAAGCGGGAGACTTCATGCTTATCCGAGACCATATTGCAACTTTCGTACCATCACCACTTAGAGGACAAAATATAGATGAACTCGGAACGAGATTCCCTGATATGAGTACTGTTTATGATGATGCATTATGCGATTGTATTCGTAGTGTGGCAGCGAAGAATGGTATCCATATTCAAGAAGGTGTGTATGCACAATTTAGTGGACCACAGTTTGAGACACCAACAGAAGTAAGAATGTGTCGTATGCTTGGTGGTGATGCAGTAGGAATGAGCACAGCTTGTGAAGCTATAGCAGCCAATCATATGGGAATGCGTGTGTGTGGTATTTCTTGTATCTCAAACCTTGCAGCAGGTATGACAGCTAATCCTCTTACACATGAAGAAGTAAGCGAAACTGCAGAACGTGTATCAGGTCAGTTTACAACACTTATTACTGAATCTATCAAAGCAATTAAAGCAATTTAAAAAAAACCGAACATTTATTTAAAAAAAATTAAAAATGTACATTGAAATTATATTCTCTTGATGTTATAATAAAGTCGTACTTTAAAGATTAAAAAAATAAAAACATACGACTTTTTAAATATAGGGGGATAATTTGATGAAAAAACTTATGAAAAAGTTAGCTGCTATGACAGCTCTTACATTAATGATGGCAACAGTTGGATGTGGTTCACAACCAGAAACAAAGCCAGAAGTAAAACCTGAGACTTCTACAGAAGCACCAGATGCTACAAACGAAGAAGGTATGAAAATTGTAATCGTTACAAGTCCATCAGGTGTTGATGATGGAAACTTCAATGAGAATAACTACAATGGTATTTTAGAATTTATCGCGAATAACCCAACAGCGACTGTGAAGACAGTACAAGAGCAAGATATGGCAAACTCTGTACCTGCTGTTGCAGATGTTGTAGCTGATTACGATGTTATCGTAACACCAGGGTTCCAATTTGGTCCAGTAGGAGCAATTGCAGAAGAAAACCCAGACAAGAAGTTCATTCTTGTAGATAGCTACCCATCGGATGCAAATGGTCAGGAAATCGTTGTTGATAATATGTACGCAATGCAATTCGCAGAGCAAGAAAGTGGATTCTTCGCTGGGATTGCAGCAGCTAAGGAAACAAAGACAGGTAAAGTAGCAGTAGTAAATGGTGTAGCTTATCCATCTAATGTTAACTACCAATACGGTTTTGAAGCTGGTGTAAACTACGCTAATGCAAAACTTGGCACAAAAGCAGAAATCGTTGAGATTGCTTCATATGCTGGTACAGACGTAACAAACACTAACGTTGGTGGTAACTATGTAGGAGACTTTAGTGATCCAGCTACAGGTAAAGTAGTAGCATCTGCTCTTATCGCAGAAGGCGTAGACATTATGTTCGTAGCTGCTGGTGGTTCAGGTAGTGGTGTATTTACAGCTGCTAAAGAAGCTACAGGTGTAAAAGTAATCGGTTGTGACGTTGACCAATTTGCAGATGGTGTAAATGGATCAAATAATATCGTTCTTACATCAGCACTTAAAAATATGGCACTTAACGTAAATCGTCAGCTTACAGCTATCGTAGAGGGTACATTCGCAGGTGGAAACAACTTACTTAAAGCTGACACAGATTCTACAGGTCTTGTAGTAGAAGCAGGTCGTCACCAAATGGCAGACGAAACAGTGACAGCTGTTGAAGAAGTTTATGGTTTAGTTAAAGATGGTACAATCGTACCTCCATCAAACTTCAGTGGTACAACACCAGAAGATTTCCCAGGCTTAAAATAATAAGGGATAAAATACAAGACTGCATTGCTAACAAAGAGTGCAGTCTTTTTTGCAGTATATGAGAAAATAAAGCTAAAGAGCAAAAGGAGAACTGAGTATGAGTGAGTATATCGTTGAGATGCGACATATAACAAAAAGATTCCCAGGAATCGTTGCGAATAATGATGTTTCTTTAGGAATCAAAAAAGGTGAAATCTATGCACTATTAGGCGAAAATGGAGCAGGAAAATCAACGCTTATGAGTATGCTTTTTGGTATGTATGAGCCAGATGAAGGTGAGATTTATATTCGAGGTGAGAAGGTGGAGCTAGCATCCCCATCAGAAGCTACGAAGCTTAATATAGGAATGGTTCATCAGCATTTTAAACTCGTACAAAATTATACGATTACAGAAAACATCGTACTAGGTGAAGAACCAATCAAGAAACTTTTCGGTGTGATACCATGGGTAGACATCAAGTCTGCGGATAAGAAGATAGCAGAGCTTTCAAAACGTTATGGCTTAGAAGTGGATCCTACACAGAAGATTGAAGACATCAACGTATCCATTCAACAACGTGTAGAGATTCTAAAGATGCTTTATAGAGAAGCAGAAATTCTTATTTTTGATGAACCTACAGCAGTACTGACACCACAAGAAATAGAGTTTTTATTAGAAATCATAAAAGAATTACGTGTAGCAGGAAAGACGATTATTCTGATTACACATAAGCTTGAGGAAATCAAGAAAGTAGCAGACCGTTGTGCTATTCTTTGTCGTGGAGAACTTGTAGATGTACTTGATGTGAAGACCACATCCACAAAAGAAATGGCTGCACTCATGGTAGGAAGAGAGATTAGCTTTACGACAGATAAACGAGCGGCAAACTTTGGAGAAGAAGTACTTCAAATTTCCAACCTTACAGTCAAAAATCAAGATAACTTCCCAGTAGTTAAAGATGTGTCTTTCGCTATACGAAAAGGTGAAATCTTTGCAATTGCAGGGGTATCAGGTAATGGACAAGTAGAGATAGCAGATGCTATAGCAGGTCTTGTGAAAACTTCAAGTGGGACCATCCTCCTTAATGGGAAAGACATCACACATGAGAAGATTCGTACACGTACAAAAGACGGCATCGCTTATATACCAGAGGATAGACATCAGACAGGTTTAGTACTTGATTTTAGTGTTGCAGAAAATATCGTACTGAAAAATTACTTTGAAGCACCGTATTGTAACAAAGGGATACTTAATAAAGAAGCATTCACTACATATGCAGATAAACTGATAGAAACATACGATATTAGAAGTGGTCAAGGTGCGAAGACAGTGGTACGTTCGATGTCAGGTGGTAATCAGCAGAAAGCGATTATTGCACGTGAAATTGAAGAAGGTTCAGACCTTATGATTTTCGTACAGCCAACACGTGGACTAGATATCGGAGCGATTGAAAATATCCATAATCAAATTTTAGAGCAGCGAGATAAAGGACATGCTATTCTTCTTATTTCACTAGAGTTAGAAGAAGTCATGAACTTAGCAGATACCATTGGTGTTATATACAATGGCGAATTATTAAAAATAGCACCAGCAGATACACTAGATAGCAATACAGTTGGTGAGTACATGATGGGGGTGGCAGCTAAATGAAAAAACTAAAAGAAGGTTTCCTCAAAGTTTTTGGGAATGAAAAATATCAAAGTATTACGATACCACTTTTTGCGATATTTCTTAGTTTAATTGTGGCATCAGTGGTTATTATGATGGTAGGCAAAGACCCTATCGAATCGTTCTTAAGTTTACTTAAAGGTTCTGGAATGCTTCCAAAAGAAAGTTATGCAGCAAAGAGAAGTATGCTGACTGACTTTATGAGTATGCTTAATGCATTGACACCAATGATTTTTGCGGCGCTTGCAGTAGCAGTAGCATTTAAAACAGGACTTTTCAATATCGGGGTAGCAGGGCAGATGTTAATGGGTGGCTTTGTGGCTTCAGTAGTTGTTGGTTACTCAGAATTACCAGCAGTTGTGGCAAAACCACTTGTTATCCTTATTGGTATTATGATGGGGGCACTTGTAGGGGCGCTTATCGGATGGTTAAAGTATAAGTTTAATATCAATGAAGTCGTATCATCCATCATGATTAACTATATCTTGCAGTATGTCATTAGTTTCTGTATCAACGTTTATTATATCAATCCTGTAACGAGACAATCGAAGTATGTATCTCAAGCAGCGAGACTTACTTTGGCAGACTTTGAAGTAGGCGCTTTAAAGATGGATATACCTTTAGGGTTTATACTTGTGATTCCAGTAGCATTCTTAGTCAAGTTCTTATTAGATAAGACACGTATAGGTTATGAATTAAAGACAGTAGGGCTTAATAAGCAGGCGGCTAAATATGCAGGGATGAACGTTGGAAAAAATATGGTATTAGCCATGACTTTATCAGGTGCATTGGCAGGCCTTGCAGGGGTTACTTATTATTTAGGTTACTTCGCATCTATCCAACCAAGGGTACTATCAGCAGTAGGATTTGATGCCATCGCGGTATCACTCCTTGGAAATTCTCATCCGATTGGGATTCTTTTCTCATCACTTCTCATTACAGTGATTTCAAAGGGAAGTAATTACATGAGTTCGACAGTAGGGATTCAACAAGAAATGGCACAGGTGGTTACAGGGCTTATTCTTCTCTTCTCAGCATGTAGTGTGTATATTTGTCATCGTATTAATATGGCAAAAGATAAGATGAAGGAACAGCAAGTAGCAATCAATGAAAATGAAGGAAATGAAGAAGATAAAGGAGGCAACAAGTAATGGATACAATTATTATTGATGGACTAGCGTTTGCGTTGCCACTTTTTATTATGGCAATAGGCGGTATATATAGTGAGAGAAGTGGTATTACAAACCTTGCGTTAGAAGGTTTGATGGGATTTGGTGCTTTTATCGGTTCAATGGCAGTTATTTTATTGACTAAAAATGGTGTAGCTATGAGTCCGGAGATGCTCTTTTTCATGGCAGTAGCTTTTTCAATGATCGGTGGGATGCTTTATGCCACACTTCATGGTTTTTTGTGTATCAAGTTTAAGGCGAATCAAGTTATTAGTGGTGTAGTAATCAATATTTTAGCAATGGCTTTGACAGCATTCCTAACAAGTCAGTTCAATGCCATTATCTTTGGTAAACCATCTAATAAGTTTCAATTAGGTGTAGCGACACGTTTTACAATACCAGGTTTATCAGAAATACCTGTACTTGGTGCATTCTTTAAAGATATGTATTTATTCCAACCGATCATTATTCTTGTAGCAATCTTAGCATGGTATGTACTTTATAAGACACGTTTCGGTCTGCGTATACGTGCTTGTGGTGATAATCCTCATGCAGTCGATGCAGCAGGTGTGAATGTAGCACGTGTAAGATTTATTGCAGTTATGATTTCAGGTGCTTTATCAGGCATCGGTGGTATTTGTTTTGCGTACTCCATCTCAGCAAGTTTTTCACCAAGTATCTATGTAGGTTATGGGTATTTAGCAATTGCAGCTCTTATTTTTGGGAATTGGCGAATCATGCCAACTCTTGCAGCTTGTTTACTCTTTGGCTTTGCAAGGTCAGGTGGATATAAGCTTGCACAAGTGATGGAACTATCTAGTGCATACACTGACCTTATTATGATTCTACCTTATCTTTTAACTTTATTATTACTCATATTTTTCTCTGGTTCCAATCGTGCACCACGTGCATTGGGAGAAATTTACGACAAAGGAAAAAGATAATATTGGGTGTAAAGAAGAAAATCCTTGCTATATAAGGGAAAGCACACTATACTATACATAAGATAATCTTCAAAAAAAGCCCACTAGTCGTGACATAACAACCTAACTAGAGGGCTTTTTTTGACTTTTTTTCAAAAACATGAATAATTCATGGTGATACAGGATATAATGTAGTATATAGTAAATGACGCGGAGTGGAGCAGTTGGCAGCTCGTCGGGCTCATAACCCGAAGGTCTCAGGTTCAAGTCCTGACTCCGCAATTAAAAGTCCCTATCTTGAGGCGTTATGCTTTGAGATAGGGATTTTTTCGTACTTTAAGTTAAAGTAATGGTTTAAGGAGTATGTAGCGACGAAGGCCACCATACTTCAGTTTTTCTTTTTTGACTTCATAGCCTCGCTTAATAAAGGTTTGAAGGCTATATTTATTATCAGGATGGACAGTCGCACACATAAGAGGTGTGCCTTTTTTTGGGCCTATTTCTTCAATAGCATCACAGAGGATGTCTTGAAGCCTGTTTCCACGAAAATTTTCTTCTACAATGGTACATTCCACATGGCCAACAGATGAAAGTAAGTTCGAATCTAGCTCAAGGTCATAACCGTAGTTATGTTCATTCATGCCATAAGCATTATAGACACCCAGTGCGGCAAGTTCGTGATCAGGTGTTACATAGCCTAAGATACAACCTGTAGATTCGATACATTCTTTAAATTCATCTTCAGAAGTAGAAGCAAACCATGTAGGTTCAGGTAATGAAGAGAGAATACGGTCTTGAAAAGCCATAATCTGTGATAAGTAGCTAGTATCTAATGTGATAAGTTCGAGAGGCATAAGCGTGCCTTCTTTTGTCGTTACAACAAGTATTTTTTTCATGGTGTCTCCTTTTGGGTGGTAAGATTAAGTGATATGTGGCCTTCTTCAAGTTTAATCTGAAGTTCTAGTAGTGATAAGTCTATTTCAAAGTTAATAAAACTAGAATAGAGATCTACATCTTTTAAAATATGAAGGGTAGCAAAAGTACTTGTAGGAGAAGTACGTATAAGAAGTGCCCTAGCGTTAGGAAACTGCATACGAGAGATACCTATAAGTGATAAGGCTAAGTGGACAGGATAAGCCTGCGTATCTATAAAATAATCTATATCTTCCTGACGATTAATCGTACGAACAGAAAGTGCTTGATCAATGAGTAAACAATCCATTTAAGTACCTACCTTTACTATAAAGTTAAAACAAGTGTACCATGAAAAATAGAAGAAATTATAGTCCAAAAAGATTTCTGGGTAAAATACAATATGATATGATAAAGAAAGAGATGAAAGGAGGATGCATATGAGGAAAATTATACATATAGATATGGATGCATTTTTTGCTTCAATAGAAATGAGAGATGAACCTACCCTGAAGGGGAAACCTATCATTGTAGGAGGAAGACCTGATGGGCGAGGTGTGGTAGCCACATGTTCTTATGAGGCAAGAAAGTATGGCATTCATTCAGCGATGCCATCAAAGACAGCCTATGCCTTATGTCCAAATGCTATATTCATCCATCCTGACCATGAAAAGTATCACCAAGTATCGCAGCAAATTAGAGATATCTTCAGACGTTACACAGATAAGATAGAACCTTTGTCCTTAGATGAAGCGTATCTAGACGTAACGCAAAATAAAATAGGAGAAGAAGATTCTATCAAGATTGCAGAGGCTATCCAAAAGGCGATCTATGAAGAAATAGGGCTTACAGCTTCCGCAGGCGTATCCTACAATAAGTTTCTAGCAAAGATTGCATCGGATTATCAGAAACCAGCAGGATTGACAGTCATCGATGAGACACATGCACAAGAATTGTTGGATGCACTACCTATAGAGAAGTTCTTTGGGGTGGGAAAAGTAACAGCCAAAGATTTAAGACGTATAGGGATAAGAACGGGAAAAGACTTAAGGGCTTTAGAAAGTGACTATTTGACACTTGTATTTGGCAAGAGAGGGCAGATGCTTTATGAGTTCGCAAGAGGCATTGATTATAGAGAAGTCGAAAATCATAGAGTACGTAAATCTATAGGAGCAGAAACGACGTTCCAAGGAGACATAGGACTTAAAAGTGAGGAATTGAGAGGCCATCTTTATGAATTAGCAAAAGAAGCAATAGAAAGGCTGCATCAACATGAGAAAAAAGCAAAGACAGTCACACTTAAAATTAAGTTTGAAGACTTCGTGCAGATCACACGAAGTATGACGATAGAAAAGACAGTATATACATTAGATGAACTAATGCTTTACGGAGAAATGATACTAGATAAAGTAGAGGATACAGGCATGCGCGTTAGATTACTAGGTGTGACGTTATCCAACTTGATTGATAAAAATGAAGAAGTGTTTGTGAACATATCATTATTTGATACTTTAAACTAAGGGGGAATAGTAGATGAGTAAAATAGCAAGCTTTTATAAAGAAAAAGTGTTTCCAAAGGTACTAAGTGTGATTAATACAAGTAAAATAGGTGAAGTTAGAGAGAGAATACTAAGAGGTGCTAAGGGCAAGTGTCTAGAAATCAGTGCAGGAGAGGGTTTGAGTTTTAAATACTATCCAAAAGAGATCAAGGAGCTTTACGTTATCGAACCAAATAAGGGCATGCATGAAAGATGTATGAGAGAAGCAGAAAAAAATAATATCAAAGTACATCTAGTAGAAGAAATGAAAGCATTTGAGGATCAGAGTTTCGATACGGTGGTGTCACAGTTTGTATTGTGTAGCATAAACCATAAAGATGTAGAAGACATACTTTATGAGGTAAAGCGCATCTTAAAGCCAGGGGGAAGGCTTATATTTGTAGAACACGGAAAAGCAGTTGATAAGAGAGAACAGCAATTACAAGATTGTATAAATGGTATCTTCAAAATAGTAGCAGTAGGGTGTCATATTAATAGAGAGCATACAGAGACTTTGCAAAAAATAGGATTTAAAGAAATACATGTGACAAAATACAAGGTAAAAGGAATGATTCCGCTTACCAATACACTTTATGAAGGTTATGTGCTTAAGTAATAGGCATAAAAGCTGTGTATAATGTGCATAAGTCTGTGGATAATATGGGGGTAATATCGTTATTTTGGGGATAATGGAGATAAAGAGAAAAAAAGGGCAGAAAACCTAAAAAAAATAAGAAATAGGGTTGACTTATGTATTGTTATAGTGCATAATAAGTCAAGTCAGCAGCGAACAACACGCTAACGACACAGGGGCTAAGGCCTTAAAACATAACAAACAAATGAACTTTGAAAATAAAATAACAACCAATAGACCAGTCGATTCATTGAGTACATGTACTCAAAAGTCAGTGCTAACTAATAGCACAAAAATTATTGTCAGATGACAAACT
>JBOGBZ010000002.1:0-14105 GCA_051656485.1 Cellulosilyticaceae bacterium | reverse complement strand
AAAGTATTAGTAAAATGCAGAATCTGATGGGGAGTTTAACCAGTCTGAAAGCAAGCGATATTAAGCCGATATTAGATGAAGCCGTCATGCTACGTGAGCAGTTTAAGACATCTTATAGTAACGTAGGGGCGAAGGGCAAAGAATTCCAAGACATTTATGACTCAGGCATGAAGTACTTCGAGACTTATATCTATGGTGTGACAAAAGCACATGAAACCTTCGTAACCATTGAGACAAGTACAAACAAAGCGTTGGTGCTACCGATGATGCTCAAGAGTATTAATCAAGATATTCTGCCTGCCATTAGAGAAGTACTGAATCAGGGCTTTGCGATGAAGGAAAAAACGAATAAAATATACATAGAAGGTGTAGAAGACGTGACCGTATTAACACCGGAGGATGTAGTGGCGATTATCAATGATCCAACCCGTGTACTTGGTCAAACAACAGACGAGGAGCGACCGAAGGAAGAAGCGCCAAAAGAAGAGGCGCCAAAAGAAGAGAACACAGAAGGAAGTAATGAGCCAACGGTAGAGCAACCAAAAGAGGATGTACAGCAGGAAGCAGATAAGTCAGAGGAAGAAGTACCCCAAGAGCCAGTACAACCTTAAGATAAAGGGTCCTACACCTTAAATACAGTAAAAGCGAGGGCATACAGGATGAAAATAGATTGTCATATACACATTACCCCTAAGTTTATCAGCGAAAATGTAGAGGCGATTAGCGAGAAAGAGCAGTATTTTGGATGGTTATCCTCATCACCACAAAATAAATTTGCCACAGGTGAAGAAGTGGTGGAAATGCTTGAGCGAGAAGGTTTTGATAAAGGCATCGTTTTTGGGTTTGCTTTTAAGGACCCAGCGCTTTGCAAGGCGGTTAATGACTACACCATAGAGATGGTGAAGAAGTATCCAGAAAAACTCATAGGATTCATGGTAGTGTCTCCGGAGGATAAGGCTATGGCAGATGAGATTGTGCGTTGTGTAAAGGGGGGGCTTGTAGGGATTGGTGAGCTTTTCCCAGAAGGGCAAGGCTGGGACCTTGTACAGGCACATCAGAAGTATCCTTTAGGTGCATGCTGTGAGAAGTATGGTTTGCCCCTCTTATGGCATACCAATGAGCCAATAGGTCATTCGTATGTAGGCAAGACCAAGACAACGTTACAGGAAGTAGAAGCCTTTGTACAGCATCACCCAAAGACACCTATCATTCTAGCACATTTGGGTGGCGGCTTGATGTTTTATGAGACTATGAAAGAAGTGCGTGAGCAATTCAGTAATGTTTATTATGATACGGCAGCGGCACTCTTTTTATATGAACCGAAGCTTTATCAAGTAGCAGATGCCTTAGGGATTAGAGAGAAAATAGTATTTGGGAGTGACTTTCCGTTGGTTACCCCGAGTCGGTATGAAAGTGGCTTCGTGAAAAGTAGCGTTTCAGCAGAGGCGCTAAGGGGGATTATGGGTGAACATATGATGAAATTATTAAAATGTTAAAAAAACTTAATAAAATTAGACTATTCCACTTGAAATTTTAAAGTAAAAGATATAAAATGTAATAAAAGTGTAACAATTCGTAACCTAATACATTTTTGGGGGAAGGGTCTATGTTTATTCAATTAGCAACGCTGTTTCAGAAGCATCATGATGAATGGGGCTATCGCCTCTTCGGTGAAGTCGTCGAAAGAGAAAATCCTTTTGCATTTGATAATGCATCCTTATGGGACAAAGCACAAGTTTTTTTACAACGCTATATAGAGAGAGAAATAGAAAGTGTTGTAGAAGGCAAGAGGATGGTGGTATTTACAAATCGCGATGATTTGTTATTTACAAGGATTAATGAAAACACAGAGCAAGTGTTAGAAATGCTTGTAAGTTATTTGAAAGATGAATGTCAGGAAGAAGTTACAGTGATTGACCGCGCGTTTTTAGAATGTAAATTGTATAACGAAGTGGAAGAATTGATTATTACAGGGGCTATTCAAAAGGTATTTATGAAGTCATACCGTATAGGAAGCATACAGTATTTTTTATTCGCAAGAAAGATGAAGATGCTTTTAGAAGCAGGAAAAGAAGTGGTCTTTACAGAACTTGAAGAATTGTATGCAGCTTATCATTACAAAACAGTATGGCAATATCATTACAAAGGCTAGGGGAGTATCTCGAAAGAGATATTCCCTTTTGCACAGTAAGGAACTTTATGATATGATAAATAAGGTTAAAATTTCATGTTGGAGGTCTATATGAGCTACAAAAAAGAGTTTATTGAATTTATGGTAAGAGCAGGCGTATTAACATTTGGAGACTTTGTGACAAAGAGCGGTAGAAAGACACCTTACTTTGTAAACACAGGGAACTATAAGACAGGCTATCAAGCAAGTAAATTAGGCGAATTTTATGCAAAGTGTATCAAGGAAAATATAAAAGAAGATGTAGATGCTTTATTTGGACCAGCATACAAAGGGATTCCATTATCAGTAGCGACATCTATTGCACTTGCAAACAATTTTGAACAAGACGTAAACTACTGTTTCAACAGAAAAGAAGCAAAAGACCATGGTGAAGGTGGTACAATGGTAGGGTACAAGCTTCAAGACGGCGATAAAGTACTGATCATTGAAGACGTTATTACAGCAGGAACAGCGATTCGTGAATGTTTCCCTATCCTTCAAGCAGCAGCCGATGTAGAAATTGCAGGTCTTATTATATCAGTAGACCGTATGGAAAGAGGCCAACAAAACAAAACAGCTATTCAAGAGATTGAAGAAGAATTTGGTATTAAGACATACCCAATCGTAACAGTACGTGAAATCATTGATGCATTACATAACAATCCAGTAGATGGTAAAGTTGTGATTGATGATGCGATGCGTGCACGTATGGAAGCGTATCTTGAAGAATACTGTGTAAAATAAGTAATTAAAGGTGGGCCATAAGTGCCCACTTTTTCCATGATAAAAAAGATAAAAGGAGGAAATCATATGAAAGAGAAAAAAGTATTATTAGGTATCATAGGAGGTCTTATAGCACTAGCACTTGTATTTGTCATAGGGACGAATATGGGAAGTCGCAAAGAAAGCCCAGTACCTAATCAAGAAAATAATGTAGCATTTGTAGATGAGATGGTATTTGAAGGTGCAGCATTACCAGTAGCAACGATTACGGTTAAGGGGTATGGCGACTTGGTAGCAGAGCTTTATCCAGAGATTGCACCCAATACAGTTGCAAACTTTATTCATTTAGCGCAAGCAGGGTTTTATGATGGTCTTACGATTCACCGTGTGGTAGAAGATTTCGTTATTCAAGGTGGCGACCCTATGGGGACAGGAATGGGTGGACCAGGCTACACCATTAAAGGTGAGTTTGTGGAAAATGGCCATACTGCCAATATTCTTTCCCATACACAAGGGGTACTCTCTATGGCGAGACGTGGTGATGGCAATGATACAGCAGGTAGTCAATTTTTTGTGGTTACAAGCGATGCAAAGTCTTTGGATGGCAAATATGCAGCATTTGGAAAAATGACAGAAGGTTATGATATTTTGGCAGAACTTAACAGAGCATCCGTTATAAGTGTACAAACTGGACAACCAACAGTGCCGATTGTGATTGAACGTATAACAATAGATACAAAAGGGCAAACTTACAATGAACCTGAAGTCATTGATGCCCAATAAACACCCAATAAAAATAACTTGTTATTTGTCAAGAGTTATGCTACTATTTTTCTTATTGAGATAAAATCAAAACTAATAGATCGAAGAGGTAAGTGTTATAGAAAGTATATTATTTGAACAATTAGATTTATCGCCTGAAATGCAAAAGGCAATTACAGATATGGGATTTGAACAAGCAACACCAATCCAAGGCAAAGCAATTATGCCAATGATTGAAGGGAAAGATATCATTGCACAAGCTCCTACAGGTACAGGTAAGACATGTGCATTCGGTATTCCTGCTATTGAACGTGTCGATACAAAGAATCCACATGTACAAGTGCTTATTTTATGTCCAACAAGAGAGCTTGCTATTCAGATTTCAGAAGAAATGAGCAACCTTTCTAAATATAAAGAAGGTGTACGTATCCTTCCTATTTATGGTGGCCAATCCATTGATCGTCAAATGGCATCTCTTAGAAAGAAACCACAAATTATCATCGGAACACCAGGTCGTGTGATGGACCATATGAGAAGAGGTACGTTAAAGCTTGATCATCTTCAACTTCTTGTACTAGACGAAGCTGATGAAATGCTTAACATGGGCTTTAGAGAAGATATCGATACGATTCTTGAAAGTGTACCAGAAAAAAGACAATTCGTTCTTTTCTCAGCGACACTTCCAAAAGCAATCATGGATATTGCAAACAAATACCAACATGATGTACAAAAAATCAGTGTAATCCACAATAAAGTCATGACAGTACCAACGATTGAGCAGTTCTACTTAGAAGTAAGAGATACTCATAAAGTAGAAGTACTTTCACGTATTATGGATGCACATAACTTCAAGCTTTCAGTTGTATTCTGTAATACAAAGAAACGTGTAGATGACCTTTGTAAGGCGCTTCAAGAAAGAGGTTATGCTGCAGAGGCACTTCATGGTGATATGAAGCAAATGCATCGTGATAGCGTTATGTCAAAATTCCGTTCAGGATTAGTAGACATTCTTATTGCTACCGACGTAGCAGCAAGAGGGATTGACGTAGATGATGTAGAAGCAGTATTCAACTACGATGTACCAACAGATGAAGAGTACTATGTACACCGTATCGGACGTACAGGTCGTGCAGGAAGAAAAGGTGTATCTTACACATTTGCAATCGGTCGTGAACTTCATAAGCTAAAAGAAATTGAACGTTATACAAAGTCAAAAGTGAAGCACATGAAGCCACCTACAATTGAGGTTATTCGTGAAAATAAACTAAGCAGTGTATTAGATGAAGTAAAAGAACTTCTTCATGAAGGTAAATACAGCAAATACACACAAGCGATTGAAACGATGGTTGATGAAATTAATGATTCAACAGAAGAAATTACAGTATCAAGTTTAGATATAGCGGCTGCTTTCTTACAAGTTGCAATGGACAAACTTGTAATGGGCTCAAGTGAAGAAATGAACCTAGAAGAAATGATGAAAAATGATCGTGGACAAGGTCGTGATCGTGGTGACCGCGGTGGGCGTAGTGACAGAGGTGACCGTGGTGGCGAGCGCACATATAACGACCAAGGTTATGTACGTTTATTCATTAACTTAGGAAAGAAAGATAAACTTAAAGAAGCAAACCTTGTAAAGATTATCGCATCAGAAACATCTATTACAGGTAAGCAAATCGGTAAGATTGATATGCTTGATAAATTCTCATTCGTGGAAGTTCCAGAGAAGTTCTTAAAAGAAATGATGCTGAAATTACCACAACAAAAAGTAAGAGGACGTCAAATCAATATCGAAGTAGCCAACAAGAAAAAGAAAAAATAGATACAATGAGAGAAGTGCTTAGGGGTACTTCTCTTTTTTATACAAAAGTATGCTATAATATAAAACGATATTAAAATCTAGAAAAGAGGGAGCTTATGTTAAAACGTTTTATAAGTTATTACAAACCATATAAAAAGCTTTTCGCATTGGATATGCTGGTAGCACTTCTAGCAGCTTTGTGCGATTTAATTTATCCCATGATGACAAGAGAACTTATTAATGAAAGTATACCGAATCAAAATATGCGAATGATTGGTGTCTTTGCAGTGACATTAGTTGTGATTTTTGGTGTAAAAGCCATTTGTAATTATTTTATGCAGTACTGGGGGCATGTGGTTGGTGTAAGAATGCAAGCGGATATGCGCCGTGATATCTTTAAGCATCTACAAAAAATCCCATGTACATATTTTGATAATACAAAGACAGGTGATATTATGTCTCGTATTATCAATGATTTGATGGAGATTTCAGAGCTTGCCCATCATGGACCAGAAGATTTATTTATTTCACTTATCATGATTCTGGGGTCATTCGGTATTCTAATCACTATTAATGTGCCACTGACACTTGTAATCTTTGCGTGTATTCCCTTTATTTTTTGGTTTACATGGAAGAAGAAAGATAAGATGGGTAAAGCTTTCAAAGCCAGCCGTGTAGAGACAGGAAAAGTAAATGCGATATTAGAAAATAGTATTGCAGGAATGCGAGTATCCAAAAGTTTTGGAAGTGATGCCAATGAGTTGGAAAAGTTCCAAAAAGGGAATTTAAGCTTTTGTGGTGCGCGTGAGAAGGCGTATAAAGCAATGGCAGAGTATTTTTCAGGAGCGGTATTTAGTATTGATATGCTGGATTATGTATGCTTGATTGCAGGTGGACTTTTTACTTTTAAAGGCATCATTACCATTGGTGATTTTATGGCGTATCTTCTGTATATCAAGATGTTTACACAGCCGATACGTAAGCTCATCAACTTTATGGAACAATACCAAAATGGTATGACAGGCTTTAAACGCTATATGGAGCTTATGGAAGAAGTAGAAGAGCAAGATAAGCCAGATGCAAAAGTGCTAGGTAGCGTAAAAGGTGATATTACTTTTAAGAACGTAAGCTTTAAGTACGAAAATGAATACGTATTACAAGGGATTAATCTAAACATTCCAGCGGGCAAGATGATTGCACTTGTGGGGCCATCAGGTGGTGGAAAGACGACATTTTGTAATTTGATTCCACGTTTTTATGAGTTAAATGAAGGGGATATTACCATTGATGGTCAGAGTATCTATGATGTGACACTGCGATCATTAAGAGAGCATATCGGCATCGTACAGCAGGAAGTCTTTCTCTTTACGGGTTCGATTAAGGAGAATATCCTGTATGGTAAGCAAGATGCCACAGATGAAGAAGTGATGGATGCAGCGAAAAAAGCTAATATTCATGAGTTTATTATGAGCTTGCCAGAAGGCTATGCGACTTATGTTGGTGAACGTGGTGTCAAGTTATCAGGTGGTCAGAAGCAGCGTTTATCCATCGCAAGAGTCTTTCTTAAAAACCCATCGATTCTTATTCTAGATGAAGCCACATCTGCTTTGGATAATGCCACAGAGTATATGATTAAGCAATCCATAGAAGAAGTGTGTAAGGGGCGTACAACAGTTGTGGTAGCCCATCGTCTATCCACTATTCGTAATGCAGATGAGATTGTGGTCCTTGGGAAAGATGGCATCGAAGAAAGTGGAAGCCACGAGGCACTACTTCAGCAAGATGGAGTTTATAAGACCCTTTATGAAGCACAGTTTGAAGGTTTGGTAGAGTAAAAAAAGAGAAGATACGCATAAAATTGGCGTATCTTCTCTTTTGCTTATTTAATGATTTGCTTTTAAAGCTTCTGGGAGCTTGCTGGCAATCATATGCTTCACTGTATCTGGTAGTACTGCTAATTCTTCTTTCGTAAGGGTAGAAGTAGCAATAGGTGGATGAATGGTGACATAGACAGTATCTGACTTGAGTTTGCCACCTTGAGCTTCCATAAGTTTATAAGAACCGTTGATTGTGACAGGGACAATAGGTACTTTAGGTTTGGTAGCCAGCTTGAAACTACCAGCTTTAAATTCCCCTATTTCATCACCTTTACTTCTGGTACCCTCTGGGAAAATTACAAGAGAGTGGCCTTCCTTAATGACTTTGATACCATCTACAATCGCTTGAGCAGCTGTCTTTAAAGTGCTGCGATCCATAAAGATGCAATGCATATAAGTCATCCATGTACGGATGATCGGTATTTTCTTTGTTTCGACTTTTGCAACATAGCCTTTAAAAGTAGGAATGCAAGCCATAAAGATAGCGATGTCAAAATTCCCTTGATGGTTACTGATGAAGACCACAGGTTCGTCTACTGGAATATTATCGATGCCATCTACTTTGATGGTAGCACCGGCATTTTTGATTTGTTGCATTGCCCAACGAGAGGTAACCTCGTGGGTAAGCTTTTCGGCTTCTTGTACCTTGCCTTCTTTTAAGTGTTTTTTAATTTTCATCAGCTTAGGATAACATGAAAAAGCTGAAAGCATAAAGTAACTATACCAATAAATTGTCTTGAACATTTATGTACCCTCCATTTTTAGCTTTCGGACGTTTATAACTTCTACTATTATAGTACAAAAATCCGAAAGATTAAAGATGTTTTATGGTAAGTTATTTGTCAAAATTTAAAAATAAGCTATAATAAAAAGCAAGAGGGAAGAAGTTAAAGCTGGTATAAAAATGGAGGTAGTAATGAAGCAATATATAAAAGTATGTAGTGGGATCATCCTTTATGGAGGACTTATGATTGGATTCCTCATGGGAAGTCAGTATATAGTGGGGCTAGCTGCCAATATTTTTATGGGTGTAACATACGTGAATCAGCATATGTATTTTTTGACATTAGTGGCGTATAGTATAAGTCTACTAGGGCTTTGGTTTGTCAATAAAGTAGAGGGTGATACGTTCGTAGCATGTTATAGAGGGTTTACCATTTCGATGTTTATGCGGACGTTAAAGTTTGCAGTGCCTTTATGGCTTTTGGTATGTGTGATAAATGGGTTACTGATGCCCTTTTTCCCAAACTATGATGTGCAGGTAGAAACTTTATTTGTATCCAGTGAACCAGTGTTACGATTTGTTGTACTTGTAATAGGTGCCCCTTTCTTAGAAGAATACTTGTTCAGAGAAAAAATACAGATGTTTGTAAAGAAAAGATTTGGTAACAAAGTAGCCATTCTTTTTCAAGGTATTCTTTTTGGCATTATTCACCCCTTTGGCTTACAAAAAGTTTATGCGACAGTCATGGGCTTAGGACTAGGATGGATGCGAGAAAAAATAGGCCACATCCTTGCACCAACGGTGATTCATATGATTATCAATGGTATAGGATTTGTGGTAGGCAGTATGACTTAAAAGTAGGTTGTTGATAGAAGGTCTTGAAAATACTTATTAATATAGGTATCATTAGACAGTAGAAGTAAAGAGACAAAAGACATAAGGAGTGTTGACATACATGAGTAAACAAAAATGGAAAGCGGGCAATATGATTTATCCTCTTCCTGCGGTAATGGTGAGTTGTGGTACAGAAGAGAAGCCCAATATCGTAACGGTGGCATGGACAGGTACCATATGTACCAATCCTGCCATGACGTATATATCCCTTAGAAAGACACGTTTTTCTTATAATATCATCAAAGAATCAGGTGTATTTACCATTAATCTGACGACCCGTAAGTTAGTGAAAGCCACAGATTTTTGTGGTGTACGCTCAGGACGTGATTATGATAAGTTTCAGGAGATGCATCTGACACCAAGTTTTGATGAAGAAACAGGATGTGCCATGATCGAAGAAAGTCCAGTGAATATCGTCTGCCGTGTGACAGAAATTAAAGAATTAGGTTCTCACGATATGTTCTTAGCAGAAGTGGTAAATGTGTATGTAGACGATAAGTATATGGATGAGAAGGGTAAGTTCCATCTGAATAGTACGGACCTTATCGCATACTCTCATGGGGCATACTTCACATTAGGCCAGCAGTTGGGTACTTTTGGGTATTCGGTGATGAAGCCAAAGACTGTAGAGAAAAAGAAAAGCAAAAAAACAAAAAAGAAATAAAGAAAGAAAACCATCATCCACCTATAAAGCGGATGATGGTTTTTTTAGTGGTAAAAAAGATGGGCCGTCAATGGAAGGTACGAGCTTGTAAGGAAAGGCTTTGTCACCTGTGCCGATGAGATACAGGGTATACAAGCGACCTAATTTACACAGATGCTTCTTAAGGGAAGTGATGTCAGTATCTTCTTCACTGGTCACTAATTCAAAAGGATAGGGCTGTGGCTGGATAGGCATATAATGACTGAGTTGTGAATAAGCAATGTTTTTAAAGAAAAGGTGCTCGGTGCCAGATTGTAATTTGACTTTAGGAACGGATGTGGCAAAGTGACCGAAGCGTATGCAACTATAAGGACCATTGATGACTTTCTTGGTATCTTCCAGCACAAAAAGATGAAGGGTATCTTGTTTTTTAGGATGGGAGCTAAAAGTATAGGTAAAGGCACTTTCAGGTTTGACGTTTAGACGTTTTTCGTAAATGGGTGTAGCATCTTTTTTGTGTTTGATGGTGAGCAGGTGCTGGCCTGCGGGATATTTAATATAAGGCGTAAAGTCTTCGTAGTCCCAAGTTTTATGAATGAGTTGATCATCTAGATAAAGGCTGAAAGTTTTTTCGGTAGGTAAAGCGTGAAAAAAGCGGATATAACCAAAAGAAACATGAGATTTGGAGGTGTCAGACATCATATCACCTGCTTTATGGAGTTTATTAAAATATATGATAGAAAGAAGAGTGCTATACACCGAAGTGGAAATAGAAAGAATGTTCTGTAACATATATCATATAATTTAAAGGATTTCATAGAATAAAAAGAGAATGCCTATAAATTGGACAAACAATATGATAAAATTAAGACAACTACAAGAGGGGGGATGACATGGATTTTAGCAAGTTGACACATTTATTAGAAGAAGATGAAGGCTATAAATTGGATTTTAAATTAAAACTTTCGTTGGAATTAGAATCAGAAAAAAGAGAGCTTGCAAAAGATGTTATTGCGATTGCCAATGCAGAGGGCGGCAGAGGGTATATACTTTTTGGTATAAGAGATAAAACCAAAGAAATCGTAGGCATAGAAACGCCACTAGAAGGTATGGAAGAACGTATACAGCAAATCATAGCCAATCGAAGTATGCCACCTGTACCTATAAGTTTTGAGTGGTTTAAGATAGAAGGAAAGACGTTGGGTGTGCTTACGATTTATAAAAGTAAGCAAGTGCCTCATCAAATGACACAGAATGGTGCTTTCTACATACGAAGAGGGTCAACTACAGATGTAGCTACTAGGCATGAAATTGCAAGGATGTTGCAATATTCGGGGTTGCTTCAGTTTGAAACGGTGCCTTGTAGGCAAAGTACCTTAGAAGACTTGGATAGCCAGAGTATGCTTAGACTTTTAGGCTGTGAGGGGTCAAAAGAAGTGGACATCCATTTGTTGTTAGCACTTGGTGTGGTTGCAGAAAAAGGGCAGGGGAAAGGATTCTGTCCCACTTATGGCGGGTTACTACTTTTTGGAAAGCTTCCTCAGGCGTTTATCCATCAAGCAACCCTAGAACTTGTCATCGAAAAAAAGTCTAAGGGTATTACGGGTAATATTATGCAGATGCTAGCAACCTTTGAAACAGAAGTAAGGAAGGTGTTGCCACCTACGTATCCTTTTGAAGCTTTGTATGAGATTGTGGCCAATGCCATGATCCATCGTGATTACTGGAATACAACGTACCATACCTACGTTTCCATTGAATCATCAGGTATTTATGTGGAAAACCCTAGTTGCTATGGTTATGAAGAAGGTAGGCGGCGTCATGTAAGGGGAAATAGCTGGCTATACTCAAGGTTATTGATCTTAAAGCATAAAGAAGAGGAACTTCACTTTGGCATTGGACTTGAAAAAGCAAAGAAGATGTTTGAAGGTGGTGGGGCTATGCAGATTGTGTATGATGAAGAAACAGGTGTTTTTAGAGTAAACTTACCAGGAATCAGTAAATATAAGGAGGAATAGCGATGAAACTACAAGAGGTCAAAACATTATTAAATGCACAGGTATGGGCAGGGGAAGAACGTCTAGAGAAAGAAGTATTTGCAGCTTGTGGGTGCGATCTGATGAGTGATGTATTAGCTTTTGCAAAAGAAAAAGTGTTGTTGCTTACAGGACTTGTGAATCCACAGGTTATTCGAACGGCTGAAATGCTAGATATCAAGGCCATTGTTTTTGTAAGAGGCAAAAAGCCATCAGAAGAAATGATTGCGATGGCAAAAGAAAAGCAGATGATTATCTTATCCACAGAATCACCTCTTTATACAGCTTGCGGTAAGCTTTATCATTCAGGGCTTACTAATGGAGAAGAGGTGTAAGATGAAGTTGCACTTTGAAGTAGAAGGTAGTAATTTTTTGCGTGCAGGGGAAGCTTCGGGGGAAGTGAAACGTATATTGAAACGCATAGGTATACCCTCTGCTACTATTCGTAAGATAGCCATAGCTATGTATGAAGCGGAGATTAATATGGTGATTCATGCCAATGGTGGGTGGATTGATGTAGATATCAGTGCAGAAAAGATAAGTGTCATCTTAGAAGATACAGGACCAGGTATACCAGATATTGAACTTGCCATGAAGGAAGGATACTCCACGGCATCTCACGAGATTCGTGAGCTGGGGTTTGGTGCTGGTATGGGACTTCCTAATATGAAGCGGTATAGTGATTGTATGGTGATTACTTCGGAAGTGGGGAAGGGGACAAAAGTAGACTTACTCGTCTATCTTAATCGCTAAAAAGAAAAGAAGTGAAAGTAGGTGAAAAAAGGCATATGTATAGTCATTCAGTGACGTTAGAGAGTAGCAAATGTATCGGATGTACAGATTGTATCAAGCGATGTCCCACAGAGGCCATTCGCGTAAAAAATGCTAAAGCTAAGATTATACAAGAACGGTGTATTGATTGTGGCAATTGTATAGCGATCTGCCGCAATGGTGCGAAACAAGCGGTGATGGCACCTTTATCAAGCATGAGCAAGTATGCCCACCGGATTGCAATGCCAGCTCCGGCTTTTTATGCACAATTTTCAAAGTGTGAGCGCATTGAAACTATCTTGGAAAGTCTTTATGATATAGGGTTTACAGATGTGGTAGAGGTAGCTTATGCTGCGGAAGCCATCGCTTTAGGTACCAAAGCGTACTTGAAAGAAGCAAAAGCATTTCCGGTTATCTCTTCGGCGTGTCCGGTCATCGCAAGGCTTATTCAGAGGAGATTTCCGTCTCTTATAGACCATATATTACCTTTAATGTCACCTATGGAAGTAGCAGCACGTTACATTAAGTTAAAATACACAGAAAAAGGAATACCACCGGAAGAGGTAGGCGTTTTTTTTATTTCGCCTTGTCCAGCTAAAGGCACAGATATTCATAAACCAAAAGGGTTTGATCGGTCTTATGTAGATGGCGCACTTTCCATGCAAGAGGTCTACAAAGCAATGGTGCATCAACTTAAGTACCATAAGGATGCGACGATGAGTCGTAAACCCATAGCAGAGGGAATGTCATGGGCGATGCGCAATGGTGCAGTGGCGAATGTAGGTATTGATAATCATATCGCTGTGGATGGCATGGATAGTGTCATCCATATACTAGAAAAAGTAGAAGATGGGACATTGAGTAACATTCAGTATATCGAAGCGTTAGCATGTACAGGTGGATGCTTAGGTGGCGCTTTGACCATCGAAAATCCTTTTGTAAGCCGTTATACGCTGAAAAAATTCATGGATCATGATCAAAAGCATGGGCTAAATGAGCAGTTAGATGAAAAGCTGCTAGCTATGAATTACCGTTATGAACGGCTCATTGACCCTAAGCCGGTCTTTTCACTAGATGATAATCTGGCAGTAGCTATTGGTATGATGGAACAAATAGAAGCCTTATACAAAAAATTACCACAGATTGACTGTGGTTCTTGTGGTGCGCCTACTTGCCAGTGCTTTGCAGAAGATGTGATTAAGGGCTTTTCAAATGAGGAAGATTGCGTCTTTATGCTGAAAGAACGTATCAAGGGTCTATCTCAAGATATGCTGGAGTTAACACAGAAGTTTTTGCCAACCCAAGAAAAAAAATAAAGGAGTACGCTATGACAGTACAAACATTGAAGGAAAAGATGAATCTAGGCCTTCTTACAGGAGAAGAAGGTCTAGAAAGGGAGATAAGAGATGGACATGTGGGAGACTTACTGAGTTATGTGATGGCACATGCTAAAGAAGGGGATGTATGGGTGACGATACAAGGGCATATTAACACCGTTGCGGTAGCTAGCTTAGTCGGTGTAAGTGCCATCGTTTTAGCGGCGAAAAGCGAAGCAACCGAAGAGATGCTTGCTAAAGCAAAAGAAGAAGGCATTCCAGTACTCACCACACCTTTAAGTAGTTTTGAGTTTTGTAAAAGATGTAGCCAATGGCTATAAATGGAGTGATTGAATGAAGGTTTCCTATGATTTTCATATTCATACAGATG
>JBOGBZ010000001.1:0-16576 GCA_051656485.1 Cellulosilyticaceae bacterium | reverse complement strand
CAGGCATTTTTTGCTCTACAGGGAAGACTGGTGCATTGGCTACACGGTCTGTAAAAGTACGCACAAAGTGTGCAGTGTTTTCGAGAGATTCTGCGGATAAGTACTGCATCACATCATGGCGTGTGTGGATAAAAGACATGCCAGGTGCACTGAAGCGACAGAAGTTGACACATGGAATTCCTTTATCTGCAAAAGGTATGGAATCACTTGAATAAGTATCTTGCTTGGTAGCGATAGAGAAGCCGATTTCCTTTGCTAAGTATTCGATATAAGTCACAAGGCTTGTATCAGCTGTAACGATAGCACGGTCTTCCCCAACGATAGCACCAGCCACATCTACATTGATACCAAGTTTGATGCTTTTTAAGCCCTCTTCATGTGCCGCTACAAAAGCTTTGCTGCCAAGAAGACCTTTTTCCTCAGAGCCGAACCACTTGAACTGAAGGGTACGCTTAGGAGGATTTGCTAAGTAGTGACGTAAAAGTTCCATAAGGATGACGGA
Organism: Cellulosilyticaceae bacterium; assembly: GCA_051656485.1. GTDB lineage: Bacteria > Bacillota > Clostridia > Lachnospirales > Cellulosilyticaceae > JBOFDK01. The sequence continues at coordinate 16,074 of JBOGBZ010000001.1, read as the reverse complement.
ACCGGCACCATTGTCATAGACACCGGGGCAGAAAGGTACACTGTCATAGTGACCCATGAAGGCGATTTCTTCTTCAGGGTAGTCAGTCCCTTTAATGGTAGCATGGACGTTATGTGAGTCAGACTCAAACTCATCTTGCTTAAGAATCATGCGGACTTTAGACGCTTTGTCTTTCACCATTTCAAAGGCATCTGTTGCACGTAGTGTAACACCTGGGATTTTGCCAAACTCAATATGTTGTGCACGGATCGCACGTACTTGAAGGTCAGTCTCATCTTCATGGTCAATCATTGTACCACTGTATGTAATGACACCAGCAACTTCCGCTTTTACAAGGCGTTCGTATACCTCAAGGGTAAGACCAGTATTTAAAAGTACGATTTTTCCTTTTGCACCGAGTAAATCCACTTCAGTACCGTGTTGTACGTATTGGAAGTCAGTGAGGATGCCTTCGTCAGGAGTATTACCAGAAAGCCCAAGACCCGTTACTTCATAAACCTTTTGATAAGGCTCTAATACTTCTAGATATGCTTTTTGAATCGTATAATCAAGGATTTTAAAGGATTCTAAAGTACCTTCTACGCCTACTGATTTTAGTTCATCTAATAAAATATTGGCTGCTTTTAATTCTTCAGTAGTACCGCCAACGCGTACAAAACCTATTTTGTCTAACAATTCAAAAGCTCTTTTACCACAAATACTCATGTTGATGCCTCCTTATAGTTGAATAGTGTCTTTTTATTATGACAAGGAAAAACAAATTGTTCAACAAATATTAGATAAAATTATATAAAACTGAAAAAGTTGACATAATGTGATATACTGAAAAACTGTAAACAGCAATAAAATGGAAAAAAATGATAAAAATAAATGTATAGGATAAAACACTCCTAAAAATACTAGTTAGATAAGACAAACGACGTGGAGAAGAAAAATGAGTTATAAAAATTTGCAAAGTTTCATAACTGCTTTAGAAAAAAAAGGTGAATTAAAGCGTGTTCAAAAACAAGTAGATTCCCATTTGGAAATTACGGAGATTACAGATAGGGTTTCTAAGAAGTATGGTCCAGCCCTTCTTTTTGAAAATGTTAAAGGGTCAGCGTATCCTGTCCTTATGAATGCTATGGGAACTTATGAAAGAATGAGTATGGCACTAGGTGTGAAGCATTTTGAAGACTTGGAGAAAGATTTAGAGAAGTTTTTAGATATGACGAATTATATGGGACTGATGAATATTGCAAAGTCAGCACCGAGACTAAGCCGACTAGCAGCAGTATTTCCTATTAAACTTCCGGGGAAAGGAAGTTGCCAAGAAGTTATAGAGATGGAGCCAGACTTAAGTACATTACCCGTCTTACATTGCTGGCCTGAAGATGGTGGTCCTTTCTTTACGTTGCCACTGGTAATGACTAAAGATCCGAAGACCGGTATACAAAATATGGGGATGTATCGTTTACAAGTATTCGATAAGAATACTACAGGGATGCATTGGCATTGGCATAAAGATGGCCGTGAGATTTATGAAAGCTATAAAAAGCTAGACGGTAAGATGCCGGTATCAGTGGTACTAGGATGTGACCCTGCCATTACCTATGCAGCCACAGCACCTCTTCCAAAGATGATAGATGAAATGATGTTTGCAGGGTACCTTCGTAAGATGCCTGTGAAGATGGTGAAGTCTATCACCAATGATATTTATGTGCCAGCAGAAGCAGAGTTTGTCATAGAAGGATACGTGGATGTGAATGAAGCGCTTCGTCACGAAGGTCCTTTCGGAGACCATACTGGGTATTATTCTTTAGCAGATGACTACCCAGCATTCCATGTGACTTGTATTACCCATAAGAAAAAGCCCGTGTATCCAGCGACGATTGTAGGACAGCCACCTATGGAGGATTGTTATATCGGTAAGGCAACTGAACGTTTATTCTTACCGTTACTACGTATGATAAGCCCTGAGATTGTGGACATCGACTTCCCGTTAGAAGGGGTATTTCATGGTTGTGTGATTGTAAGTATTAAGAAACGTTATCCAGGACATGCCAAGAAAGTAATGAATACGGTATGGGGTATGGGGCAAATGATGTATACAAAAATGGTCATTGTCGTAGATGAAGCAGTAAAGCCTAGTGATTATGCTAGCGTAGCAGCGTGTGTACTAGAAAATGTATGGCCGATGGAAGATATGATTTTCTCTCAAGGACCGTTAGATGCTTTAGACCATGCATCACCTAGCGCACATTACGGCTGTAGACTAGGGCTCGATGCCACCACACCACTACCAATGGAAAAAGGCAGAGAACAATGGCATAAGGCAGCTAGTACAGCACAAGAAGCGACATTAGAAGGCGAGATGATCCGCGAAGTGAAGCTTATGAAAGAGGGCATCTTTAAAGGTTATACCCTTGTTAGCATTCATAAAGAGACAGCTGAAGAAGCCAAAAAAGTGAGAGAGCTATTCTTCGCGGATGAAGCAGCGACATCACATGTATGCATCATTGTAGACGAGCATGTGGATTTAGATCAGGCGAGCGTTGTAAGCTGGAAGCTATTTAATAATATTGATGCCAAGAGAGATATTCACATAAAGGAAATGGGTGCGGGTAAGGTAAAGGTAGTCATTGATGCTACTAAGAAGACCACAGCTGATGGTCATTTCCGAGAATGGCCAGAAGATATCGTCATGAGTGAAGAGGTAAAGGTACACGTAACAAAGCATTGGGAGGAATACGGGATTGACTAAAGTAATGGATAAGTTAAAGACAAAAGTAACGGACTATGGAACATTGGTGATGTTCTCACATACTATTTTTTCATTATCATTTGCTGTCATTTCGATGCTGTTAGCAAGTGATGGCAGACCAAGTTTTCATACCATTTTTTGGGTGTTGGTAGCCTTTCTTAGTGCACGTACAGGCGCTAATGCGATTAATCGTGTCATTGATGCAGAGATTGATGGGAAGAATCAGCGTACTGCCACCAGGCAGATACCACAAGGCCTTATGCGAAAGAAAGAAGTTATCGTTTTTACAGTCATTTGCTTTGTTATCATGGTCATAGCAGCAGGGATGCTGAATCCGATGTGCTTGATTTTATCGCCACTGGCACTGGTACTTATGACACTTTATTCTTATACGAAGCGTTTTACATGGGCATGCCATCTGATTCTAGGGATTACGTCAGCGGCAGCTCCTGTGGGTGCTTGGCTCGCAGTAACGGGTGAATTTGGCATGATTCCCCTTCTTATGGGTGTGGCAAATACTTTATGGGTGGCTGGCTTTGATATTATTTATGGGGCACAGGATTATGACTTTGATAAAGAGCAAGGTTTATGGTCTATCCCAGTACGCTTTGGGGTTGCCAGAGCATTGATTATTTCAAGGATTTTCCACTTAGTAGCTTGGATGACATTGGTATTAGTAGGGATACTAAGCAATGAACTAGGGAGTGTGTATCAGACAGGTATGGGTATTATTGGTATATTATTTATCGTCCAACATAGAATGGTATCACCTGATCATTTAAGCAATGTTAAAGTGGCATCTTATCAAATCAATCAAGTCATTAGTGTGGTTTTCTTGGTGTTTGGGATGCTAGCAGCGCTATTTTAGAATAGAGGAAAACAAATGAAGAAAATAGTAGTAGGTATCACTGGAGCCAGTGGGAGTATTTATGCCAAGAGGCTAATAGAAGAGCTTATAGGTAAAGGGATGTTTATACACATTATTGCGACAAGAACGGGAGAAGCTGTTTTTGAGTATGAGTTAGGCATTGCTTTAGAAGAATGGGTTGAAGGTCTTAAGACACATTATGAACACATCTTCATTGAGGATAGAGATAATCTTTTTGCAAGTGTAGCGAGTGGCTCACATGTAGTAGATGCGGTCATTATCTTACCGTGCTCTATGGGAACTTTAGCAGAGATTGCCCATGGGTTATCGAGAAATCTTATGACAAGGGCAGCAGATGTAGCTATTAAAGAAAAGCGAAAGCTTGTGATTGTACCGAGGGAGACCCCTTTTAGTAGTATTCACTTGCAAAATATGCTGACCTTATCACAGCAGGGCGTTACCATCCTACCTGCGATGCCAGGCTTTTATCATAAGCCAACATCGATGGAAGAAATGGTGGATTTTGTGGTAGGTAAGCTATTAGATCATTTAGCTATAGAAAATACATTATTTACGAAATGGGAGAGTTGACATGAAAAAGAAATTAAGTTTAGTATTAGCAGGTTTATTAGCTGCATCGCTAGTAGGATGTGGTGGTACACCGAATCCTACACCAGTACCAGAAGAAGGTGCGAAGTCATTGACAATAGGTGTTATGGGTTCAGTAGATGCAGTACCACTTATCATTGCCGAGGAAAAAGGGTTATTTGATGCGGCAGGTGTAGACGTTAATGTGGAGATTTTTAAAGCTGCAAAAGACCGTGATGCAGCACTTCAAGCAGGTGAGTTAGATGGTGTTATTTGTGATGAGATTGCCATAGCTATTTACCAAAATGCAGGCGTGGATATGAAAATCACAGGTATTACAGATGGTGCCTTTACCTTTGTAGCAGGTGCGAATAGTGGTATCACAAGTATGAGTGATCTAGTAGGTAAAAAAGTAGCTATTTCAGAGAATACAGTGATTGAGTACACATTAGATAAGATGCTAGAAGCTTTCGATATGGCGCCAACAGATGTAGAAAAAGTAGTGATTCCACCAATGCCTACACGTCTTGAAATGCTTAATGCAGGCGAAGTAGATGCAGCAGTTATGCCAAGTCCATTTTCAGATGCAGCTATAGGAGCAGGCGGTAAGATGATTGCACAAGTAGATAGCACAGGGCCATACATTTCAGTGACGGCATTTTTACAAGGAGCCATCGATCATAAGACATCAGCAATCAAAGGATTCTTTGATGCATACAATGAAGCAGTGGATTATCTCAATACCACAGATATAAGTGAGTATGAAGATACAATCATACAAATAGTAGGTTATCCAGAAACGATGAAGGGACAGATTGTCCTACCAAACTTTAGAAAAAATGCACTTCCTCCAGCAGAGGAAATCGAAGAAGTATTAGCATGGTCAAAAGCTAAAGGACTTCTAACAAAAGAACTTACAGCACAAGACGTAGTAAGTGAAGTCGGTATTCAGTAAGCTATAAGGTCACCAAAGGATAGTGAATATATGGAAAACCATGTAGTTGCTACACCTTGGTGGCTTTTTTTAGATAAATAAATGAGCAGTACATAAAGAGAGGCTTAGGAAAGGAGGCAGCAAATGTTAGAGATAAAAAATGTATCAGTGGCCTATGAAAGTAAAGGTGAGCAGGTACAGATAGTAGGACCTATCGATTTAAATATACAGCAAGGTGAAATTGTCGTACTTATTGGGCCGTCGGGATGCGGGAAGTCTACGTTGTTAAAAGTATTAGGTGGTATTCAGACGGGCTATGAAGGAAGTGTGGCATTCAATCAAGCGCCTATAAACTATGGAAAAGATGCCATCGGCTATATACCTCAAGGGTATGGCTTGCTGCAATGGAAGACAGTCTACCAAAACTGTGTATTACCCTATAAGGTAAAGGGGATAAAAATCACGGAGCAAATGAAGGATGATATTCAGGGACTGCTACAGGAATTGGGTATTGCAGACTTAGGAAAGCGGTATCCGGTGACTTTAAGTGGAGGTCAAAAGCAGCGGGTGGCCATCGCAAGGGCTTTTTCTTTTGCACCAAGTATCGTGCTGATGGATGAGCCTTTTTCAGCTTTAGATGCCATCATCAAAGAGGATGCAATTGCATTATTTTTAGATATATGGAAGAAGCATGGCTGTACAAGTCTTGTGGTAACCCATAGTATCGAAGAAGCACTTTATATGGGGACAAAGATTATTGTGATGAGTCATGCACCAGGGCGTATCATCAAAAGTATTGAGAACCCTCTGTTTGGTAAGAAGGCATTTAGAGAAGAACCAGCCTTTAAAGCCCTTTATAACAACATCAAAAATTGTATGAAGGAGGGAGACGGATATGCAGATTAAATCTAGAGTACGCTACTTTATACAAGGGTTTTTAATCCTACATATAGTGTGGTTTGTAGCAGCAAACATGATGCATACAATGGCATTGCCTGGGCCTGGGAAGGTGTATGGCTACTTGCCTAAAGTCATTGCTGCGGGAGTGAAATGGCATGTGGTAGCAAGTTTGTATAGAGTCATACTAGGATTAGGCATTGCTGTAGCAATAGGGATGGTTATCGGGATACTTATGGGGACTTGGGAAAAGATGAATCAGCTGCTTAACCCACTGGTTTATTTTACGTATCCGATGCCAAAGACAGCTTTTCTACCTATTGTGATGATTCTTTTTGGATTAGGCGATGGGTCAAAGATTATCCTTATTGTACTCATTACTGTATTTCAAGTGATTGTCGTTGTGAGAGATGCCATCCTTCATATTGATAAAGGGATGTATCACATCATGAAAAGTTTGGGAGCAAGTAAGTGGCAGATGTTCTGGCAGGTGACGTTGCCTGCTATTTTACCAGAACTTTTGACCAATATGAGGGTATCCGTAGGGACGGCCTTATCTGTTCTCTTTTTTGCGGAGAACTATGGGACTAGGCATGGCTTAGGTTACTATATACAGGACTGCTGGATGCGACTGGACTACTTAGGTATGTATGGCGGGATTTTGATCCTGAGCTTTTTAGGATTTTTCTTATTTATGAGTATAGACTTTATAGAGCGTGTACTGTGTAAGGGATACGTAGAAGAAAGATAAAAACATATCGTTTATCGATATGTTTTTATTGTTTTTTGGAATATTTAGTGGTAAGGTAAGAATAAGAAAATAAAAGAGGTGATTCGAATGAAGGATAATTTTTTAAGTCAATTTTTATATGGCTTATGTATTTTGACACTAGGGGTACTGACAGTGATGCTTATAGGACTACCTTGGCTTACACAAGCTTTTCTAGCCAGACCAAGTTTATCAAGCCAGTATTATTACTATGAGTTTTTAGTGTTACTATACATCACAGGCGCAGCAGCGTGGGTACTTGTATGGCATACGAAAAACTTAGCAAAGCGCGTTATTAAAAGAGAGCCTTTCACAGAGGGCAGCCTTAAAAACTTAAAGATGATTAGCTTGTGTGCGGCTTTTATATGTCTCTGCTATATTGTTTCGATGTTTTTTATTAAGTACCGTATGCTTTACCTTACAATTGAAGTAGGGACCATCATCATAGGGTCTTTTATGGTAGCACTTATAGGTAGTATTCTTTACAAGTTGGTACAGGTAGCCATTGAACTAAAGGAAGAAAATGAATTGACTATATAGGAGAGGTGAGAAAGATGGCTATTATCGTAAATCTAGATGTGATGCTTGCGAAGCGTAAGATGAGTATGAATGAATTGTCAGATAAGGTGGGCGTGACACTTGCCAACTTATCAATCTTAAAGAATAACAAAGGAAAAGCGATACGTTTTTCGACGTTGGATGCGATCTGTAAAGTACTAGACTGTCAGCCAGGAGACTTACTTGAGTATCAGCCTGATGATATGGAGGAGTAGAGAAAAGGAAGAATAAAAGGAGATGGCGGGGATGAAGTATAGTGAACAAGTTAATTTGCTGTGGATGAGTATACTGCTAGGTGTCATACTGGAACTTATCGTCTTTGGAGGATTGGGATTTGCAGTGCCTATTGCGGTAGGTGTGTACTATGTGTATGTGATATGGCGACTCAGACAAGTAGGAAAGGAATGGGTAGCCCTAAAGGATAGGATACTGTGGATGATTGTACTTACAAGTCTATGCTTTGCGGTATTTGACAATGATACACTTAAGTTCTTTAATGTGCTCCTTTTAGCTGGCTTATTAGTCTTACATGGGAGTGTAGTATTTGGAACTAATGGCTATGAAGCTTATACGCCTATGTGGTTTTTTAAGGTCATTCCAATGACTCTTGTGATGCCTTTTGAAAAGATGGGGGAAGCGGTTAGTAAAGTCACAAGTGAGATTAAGGGAACGCAAGATAGACATAGAAAATTAAAACATATGAAAAGCATCTTGATAGGGTGTGTGATAGGGATACCCCTTATGTTTATAGCGATGTGCTTCCTGATGGTTGCTGACCCAGCCTTCGAAGGTGTCATAGACTTGATTTGGAGCCAATTCGACTTTGAATTGGAGTGGCTTATCTTAAGAATGATTGTATTTGCACTATGCTTTTTCCCTTTTATAGGGTTTATAGAGGGGCTTACACATGGTAAGAAACAGCGTGAGATCATAGAGGGCGAAGCATGTGCTAGGTGCTATGTGCCAGCAGAAAGCTGGAAATTAGATTTTGTAGTTGGGCTAACAGTAGGTACGTTGGTAGGGATTGTCTACCTGCTTTATCTACTCGCACAATTGACGTATTTTATCTCTGCTTTCCAAGGTATCCTACCAGAAGGCTTTACTTATGCGGAGTATGCAAGACGAGGTTTCTTTGAGATGTTACCAGTGGCAGGGATTAACCTAGGCATTGTTTGTGTATTACAAGTGCTGACGGCAGGGAAAGATAGCAAGACAAAGGCAAAGTGGCTTAAGGGATATACGGTGTACTACCTAGGTTTCACATTGTTTATTATGGTGACAGCACTTTCCAAGATGATGATGTATATGGGAATTTATGGGCTTACACTCAAGCGTGTGTTAGTGAGCTGGATACTATTATTCGGTGTCATAAGTTTTGTGTTGGTAGGGATCAAGGTATATCGACAGACGTTTAAACTTACAAAGTATGTATTTTTCACTTTTATCGTCATGTATATAGGGCTTAACTATGCCAATGTAGACTACTGGATAGGTAAATACAATGCCAAGCTTTATACGACCCAAGGTGTGGATACCCTAGAAAGCTTTTATGATTTAAGTTTGTCGGGCGTAGAAGGCTACTTAGAACTTAAGGTGCCAGAGGATACAGATGATTATACCCATGAATGGATTAAGTGGCGTATCGAGCAGGAACGAGGATGGCTGGGCGAAAATGTAGCAAGATGCCTAGCAAAACAAAAGTGGAGGACACACTATGAGGAATAGTGTGATGGGTTCTATAGAGACATTGCTATATATAGTATTTGCATATATACCTTGGATATTTGGTGTTATTGCAAGTGGGTCTATTATTATAGGGATTATAAGAAAGCATCAAGGAAAAAGTGTAAAAAAATGTGGCATACTAGCTGGAATAAGTATAGGAGTAATTATACTGTGGGTTATGATCATACTAGGTGTAGTAATGATGGTAGCGTGGGATGCAAAATAATAGAAGGCTAGCGAATTGCTAGCCTTCTATTATTTTGACATAAAAAGTACGTTCCCTTGGTCCATCAAATTCACAGAAGTATACGTCTTGCCATCTCCCAAGAATAAGTGAACCATTGTGGATAATAAGGCTCTGTGAAGCGCCTACTGTGGAAGATTTAAGATGTGAGTGAGAGTTACCTTCGAAATGTCTGTAGTTTGAGTCATGGGTTGGATACACCTTCTCAAAGCCGTAGACCAAATCTCGAACCACATCAGGATCTGCATTTTCATTAATGGTAATGCCAGCAGTAGTATGTGGGCAGTAAACAATAGTTATGCCGTGTTGAATATTACTTTTCTTTAAGTCTTCTTTGATGAATGGGGTGATATCAACCAGTGTTTGGGGATGTTTGATAGATAGTTGATGTTTGTAAAGATGATGCATAAAGACCTCCTTTGAAGATTGAATATTAAAACATTTAATAGAATTAATGCAATGAAAGTCAATTAAATATATAATACTATAAAAATGTACCTAAGGAGAAGATGCTATGGATACCCAGTGGAGTTTAAAGGAACTATATGAGAGTTTTGAGTGTGAAGCCTTCCAGAATGATTTTCAAAGAATCGATGGCTTGATTAAGGCATTTGATGATTTAAGTGAGTTTATCACAAAAGACCAAGAGAATATAGGGGAAAAACTAGAAGCATATATACGTATGTGGTTAGAACTAAGAGATGTGGTATTACAGCCAGCGAGTACACCTTTCAAATATGTAAGCCTTCTACTAAGTGCAGATTCAAACCATGCAGAGGCAGCTAAATATAAAACAATACTGATGCAAAAAAGCAGTCAGACGGCAGCAAGTTTTGCGAAGATTAACCTTTGGATAGGTCAGTTAGGAGACTTATCGGAAGTGATCTGTGCATCGGAGCTTTTAAAGGAGCATCAGTTTGCAATCCAAGAAATCAGAGAAGCACAAAGCTATATGCTTGGGGCAAAAGAAGAAGGCTTACTGGCACAGATGCGTAATACAAGCTCTGAAGCGTGGGAGACTTATAAGAATCAGCTGATCTCCGTGCATCGTGTAGAGATGATGGTAGAGGGAAAAACGAAGTCACTGCCATTAACAGAAGTACTGAATATGGCTTATGAGAGCAGTAAGGAAGTAAGAAAAGCAGCCTACGAGGCAGAACTTGCAGCCTATCCAAAAGTAGAGGAAGGGGTAGCAGCTGCCCTTAATGCTATCAAAGGGGAGGTACTTACCGTATGCGAAGCCAAAGGTTATGAGTCGCCACTGCATATGACACTTAAGACAAGCCGTATGGATGAAGAAACATTGGATGCCATGCTTACAGCTATGAGAGAAAGTATGCCTAAGTTTAGGGGTTACCTTAGAAGAAAAGCGGAGATGCTAGGGTATAGCAATGGACTCCCATGGTATGAACTCTATGCACCAGTAGTACAGAAAGAGATGCCATTCCCTTATGAGGAAGGGAAGAAGTTCGTCATCAAAAACTTCCGTACTTTTAGTGATAACTTAGCAGACTTTGCAGAGGAAGCTATCGAGAAGTCATGGCTTGATGTGTATCCAAGAGAAGGAAAAAGAGGTGGGGCGTTCTGCTCAAGTGTGAAGCGTATTGGTGCATGCCGTATTCTTCTTAACTACGGGGATACATTAGGGGATGCAGTGACAATGGCGCATGAGTTAGGCCACGGCTTCCACAATCGTTGCCTGAACCCAGAATCAAGTATCAATACAGTGTATCCGATGCCACTTGCAGAGACAGCGTCTAATTTCTGCGAAGCAATCGTAAAAAAAGCGGCTATGAGTGAAGTAGAAGGTGAAGATAAGTTAGCTATCTTAGAAAGTGAGTTAAGCGACTGTACACAAACCATCGTAGATATCTACTCACGATTCTTATTCGAAAACGCCTTTTTTGAGAAACGTAAAGAAGGGTATGTATCTGTGGAAGAAATTAAAAACCTTATGCTAGAAGCCCAAAAAGAAGCCTATGGCGATGGCCTAGATCATACATGCCTCCATCCCTATATGTGGACTTGGAAGACCCATTACTATGGTGCTAAAAACAACTTCTATAACTTCCCGTATGCTTTTGGTCTGCTCTTTGCAAGGGGACTTTATGCACAGTATGAACTAGATAAAGAAGGATTCCCAGAAAAATACGAAGTACTCCTTAGAGAAACAGGGAAAAATACAATAGCAGGTGTAGTGAAAACAGCAGGACTGGATGTACATGATATCAACTTCTGGCGTGCATCACTAAAAACTGTGGAAGAAGATATTGAAGCTTTTATGGAACTAACTAAATAAACTAAGTAAGTGCTTTCTATTTTTAAACTCGAGTAAAATTTAAAAATAGAAAGCTTTTTTTCGTCTTTTTGAGCGGGTTATACGTCTAATAAGTAAATGTTCGAACATTAAAAGAGGTGAAGGGATTGCAAGAAGTCGAAGAGGCGTTGGGAAAGTTTATTATAGAACAACAAGAGTCATTGTACCGAGTGGCTTATAGCTATGTCAAAGAACGTGAGGGTGCATTGGATGTGGTACAAGAGACGATTTTAAAGAGTTATGAGAAGTTAGATACCTTGAGACAAGTAGCATATATGCGAACGTGGTTTTATCGCATACTTATTAATGAAGCGATCACATACTTAAGGAAAAGGCGTAAATGGCATTTTATAGAGGATTTTCAGAAGCAACAGTCGTACACCTTAGATCAAATTGATGAAGAAATGATGATTTATGAAATGGTGGTATCTTTAAGGCCGAAGTATCGAACGGTTATTATCCTTAGGTATTTTGAGGATATGAAAATAGGTGAGATTGCTAGTGTTTTACAATGCCCAGAAAGTACAGTTAAATCACGGATTAAGAAAGGGCTTACGCTATTAAAGGAGCAGATAGAGAAGGGGTGCGGAGATGAAGGAAAAGTTATATTCAGCAGCGAAATGCTATAAGCAAATACCGATGCCTCATCGTTATGAGGAGCTTGTAGCGAATACCATTAAAGAAGGCGAGAAAAGGAGAGGTGAAAAGAAGATGACAGGATTTAAGAAAAGTAGTATTGCAGCAGCCATTTTATTTGGAGCTTTTGTCACTACACTTAATGTCAATGCACAGTTTGCAGAGGTAGTTACTAGTATGCCGTTGATAGGAGAAGTGGCAAAAGTTTTTCAATTTAAACAGTATGAAGAGAAGACAGATAGCTATGAACTAGACGTAAAAGTACCACAGATTGATGTAGAGGGAAGTACGGATTATACACAAGCAGTCAATGATGCTATACAGGTAAGGGTAGAAGAAATTATACAGATGTCTAAAGAAACAGCCAAGGTAAATAAAGAAGCATATATTGTAACAGGTGGTAAAGCGGAAGATTATATACCAATGCAAATCAATGTGGACTATACGGTTCATTATGATAAAGATGGGATTGTATCTTTTGTGATAGACCATATTGAGGCAGGTGCTACAGTGTATCAAAAACAGTATTTTTATACATTGGATTTAATCAACAAGCAGGTAGTGACACTAGAAGATCTTTTTGGAGAGGGTAGCCAGGAGGCGATTAATGCAAGTATCCAAAAACAAATGGATGAGCGTAAGGAACAAGATGATGCTACTTATTTTAGTGATTTTAAAGGTATTAGAGAGGATCAGCCTTTTTATATCAATGCCTATGGCAAGCCTGTGATTGTATTTGAAAAATACGAAGTTGCATCAGGGGTAATGGGTATTCAGCAATTTGAAATCAATGATGTACCCCTCGAAAAAGACTATAAACCACAAGTGAGTTATGAAATTATCAACAAAAAAGAAGAAAATACAATCAATTATCCACAAATAGTAGGGTACAAAGGAGAGCTACTTGGGGATTATATGAACCAAAGTCTTTATAGTATTGTGGAAAAGTATCAAAAACCATCCTATAGCAATCTTGTACTGGACTATGTCATTAACCGTATAGATGATGAAGTATTAAGTGTTACCTATAGAGGAAGTGTGCATCTAGAGGGAATAGGAATCGTTCTTATTTATGATAGTATCAATCTAGATGTAGCAAAGACAGGGGCAGAGATTACAGTGGCAAATTATATCAAGGATGATCCTGACTCACGTGCTAAATGGCAAGAACTCATGAACCAGAAGGCTATAGAGAAAGGCTTACATGGATTTGAGGCAGAAGGTGTGAGAATGTGTTTTAAGGATAGTCGTATTGTGTTTTATTACATGCCACTAGATGATAGTGCAAGAGAACCTGTGTATATCACCATTCCATTAGAAGAGATGGAGGGGATTGTCACCTTGGCATTTGAGGAAGTGTACCATAGTTAAAAGTATAGAGAAATAGGAGTGGACTCATAAGTTATTGAGAGATAATAACTTATGAGTTTTTTTAGTGGAGCATTTTTTCGTGTGCTAAAATCATGCTATAATGAAGAAAAAACACATGGAGAACATAGAGATGGTATTAGACTGGAAGATTAAAGCTTTTGATGAGCTTACAACGAGAGAACTGTATGCAATTGTAAAATCACGATTTGAAGTGTTTGTAATGGAGCAAGAGATTACTTGTGAGAATGACTTTGATGACAAGGACTTACTTACCCAGCATATTTTCTTAGAAGAAGACGGTGAGGTAGTGGCATATGCACGTATCTTGCCAAAGGGACTAGCCTATGAGACTGCTTCTATAGGGCGTGTTCTTGTACTTCAGAAAGCGAGAAGACGTGGACTTGGTAAGGAGATGATGGAAGAGGCAGTACGCTATATTACGAGTGTGTGGAAGGACACAGAAGTTACATTATCTGCACAGGCATATATCGTTCCATTGTATGAGAGTGTAGGTTTTAAGCAAGTGTCAGATATATATGATGAAGCAGGTATTCCTCATATCAAGATGAAGTATACAGTAGAAGTCTAGGAGGACATCATGAGACAAATAGATGAGAGAGACACCATGTTTGCACGTGCAAGCTACAAAGAAGATAGCGTAAGCTATGAGGAGTATTACACCAGACATCCAGAGCGTAAAGAAGGGGATGATGCGATTCGTCAAAAACCACAGCTATGTGGGGAAGGGACAGCTACTTATGACCCCCTGATTGGACCGATGGCTGGGGCAGCCTTTCATTTTCTAAGTGATATCCGTAAGTTTTCAGAAGGGGAAGTTAGTGGCACAAAGGTAGAGGTAGACCCCGAACTTATGACTAAGCGTATCAAAGGTTATGCGAAGCATTATGGTGCATGCCTTGTAGGGGTAACGCCGCTTAAGACAGAGCATCTGTATTCTCATCAAGGAAGACACGAGGAGGATTACGGCAAAGAGGTACAGAGTGGTCATACGTATGCCATAGCTTTTGCTGTACAGATGGAGAAAGATATGGTGAATCGTGCGCCGATGATTAGTGAGATTGTGGAGACCAGCAGGGCTTATGTAGAGGTAGGCATCGTAGGTATGGTACTAGCCTACTATATACGGTCTTTAGGCTATGAAGCACGTAATCATATGGATGCCCATTACCTTGTGAATGCAGTGGCTGTGGCAAAGGATGCAGGACTTGGCGAAGTAGGGCGAAACAATATGCTGACAAACAAAGACTATGGTTCGATGATACGCCTTGGGGTAGTCACAACGACATTACCTTTAGTCGTAGATGAACCAGTAACTTTTGGACTTGCAGATTTTTGTAAAGTATGTAATCAGTGCGGGAAGAATTGCTTCTCAAAATCTTTATCTACCCATGAAGAAGAGGCTACATGGAAGACCAATCAGGAGGCGTGCTATAGTAAGTGGCGAGATGTAGGGACAGACTGTGGGATGTGTCTTACAAGCTGTCCGTTTAGTCAGGAGCTTGCAAGTATACAAGAGATAGAGCACTTTAAAGATAATCATACAGCGATTAAAAAAGTATTGGATGAGTATAAGGAAAGGTTCGGAAACCGTGCCTTTATCAAAGGAAGACCAGAGTGGTTGGAATAAAAGGAGGAAAGTATATGACAAGAAAACTTTATTATGAAGATAGCTATCAGTCACAATTTGAAGCAAGGGTTATTAGCTGTGAAGCAGTAGAAAACGGTTATGCTATCGTACTGGATCAGACGGCTTTTTATCCAGGTGGTGGTGGACAACCTTATGATTTAGGTTTGCTAGGTGGACTAGAGATAGAAGCAATGTATGAGGAAGAAGATACCATTTACCATGTGGTGAATGCACCCTTAGAAGTAGGAAGCCTTGTCGTTGGAGATGTCTTTATGGAGAAACGTATGGACTATATGGCACAGCATAGCGGCGAGCATATCTTATCAGGCATTTTACATGAGGGGTTTGGCTATGCCAATGTAGGATTCCATCTAAGCGAGAGCTATATGACAGCAGACTTTGATGGTGAGCTTACGAAGCAGCAGTTAGATCTTCTAGAACTTAAGGCCAATGATGCGGTTATGAGCAATGTACCGATTAGGGCTAAGGTCTATCCTATAGGAGAAGATACACCAAGCTACCGCTCAAAGTTAGCTTTCGATGAAGAAGTACGTCTAGTAGATATCGCAGGTTACGATACCTGTGCATGCTGTGGTACACACCTCAAGATGAGTGGAGAGATTGGCGCCATTAAAATTGTGGACTATGAGAAACATCGAGGTGGATGTAGACTCACTGTACTATGTGGCAGAAGAGCTATCTATGATTATCAGGCACGCTTTGATGAACTAGGAGAAGTCTCAGCTACCCTTTCAGCTAAGGTAGGAAAAGTAGGT